>NZ_PNDJ01000033.1:0-144796 GCF_005887255.1 Pseudoalteromonas sp. S1609
GGATTGGAGGCGGAACCCGTAGGCGACCCGGGGTAAACGGATTTGCAATCAGGTGCATGGCCACTCTGCCATTCCGCCTAAATACTAGTTTAGCTTTAAGATAAATTGGAGCGGCACACGAGGCTCGAACTCGTGACCTCGACCTTGGCAAGGTCGCGCTCTACCAACTGAGCTAGTGCCGCATTCAAAATAGTCAGTAATTTGTCCGTTGGTGCGCGACAGGTCGCGTCCTACATTCTGGCAACTGAGCTAGTGCCGCATTCAAAAAGTCAAAGCCCAAACACACTAACCCCGCGGGGGTTATCGTCTTGAGCGGGGCAGGATTCTACAATAATTAGGGGGCTTTGCAAGTATTTTTTATAAATTAAAAAACTTTTCTCGGTAAACCTTTAATTCCATAATCGAATCTTTAATGTCGTCTAACGCTAAATGCGACCCTTTTTTATTCACTTGAGCCAACACATCTGGTTTCCAACGACGAGCAAGTTCTTTAATGGTACTGACATCTAAATTACGGTAATGGAAGAAGTCTTCAAGCTCGCGCATATACTTATTCATAAAGCGGCGGTCTTGGCCTATCGAGTTACCACACATAGGTGAAGCACCCGCTGGCACCCATTGCTTTAAAAACGCGAGAGTTTGTTCCACGGCATAAGCTTCATCAAACGTGCTTGCCTTACAGCGTGCCGTTAATCCAGATTTGCCATGCTGAGTTGTACACCACTCATCCATGCCATCCAGTAGTTCATCACTTTGATGAATGGCAATCGTTGGCCCTTCGGCTAATATATTCAGATCAGCGTCAGTGACAACAGTTGCAATTTCAAGTATTTTGTCAGTCTCTGGTTCAAGTCCGGTCATTTCCAGATCGAGCCAAATTAAATTTGATTTATTAATAGTCATAATTACCTTAAACGGTGCTTTTCTTTAGATCCAACGCATTTCGATATATCATATTAGCATCAACCGTCGAGCTAAAGCTTTTTTTGGCAAACTCGGCATTTAACTCAGGTTATAGGCCTCAAGTGGCAAAACAGAAAAAATTAAGTAAAGGCCAATCCCGTAGGATCAAGGCCAATCATCAAAAGCGTTTATCGAATGCCGATAAAAAACCGGCAAAAGTCGGCGCGCAAGAGTGGCAAACAGATAATTTAGGTCAAGTGGAAAATGCGATTGTTATTAGCCGCTTTGGGCAACATGCCGACGTAGAAACCCAAAATGGCGATGTTCTTCGCTGTAATATTCGCCGTACCGTATCAAATTTAGTATGTGGCGATGAGGTATTATTTCGTCGTGCAAAAGTAAGTGAAGGCGATTTAGCGGGGGTTATTGAAGCAACTCAAGAACGTCGTTCACAGTTAACGCGCCCTGATTTTTACGACGGTGTAAAAGTGATTGCCGCGAATATAGACCAAATTTTAATGGTATCAGCAGTATTGCCTGAGTTTACGCCAAGCATTATTGACCGCTATTTAATTGCCTGCGAAGACATGGGCATTGAGCCGATTTTAGTCCTTAATAAAATTGATTTAATTGATGAAACTGGTTTAAACGACATACAACAAATACTCGATATTTACCGTAAACTTAATTACCAAGTGCTGCTAGTTAGTAATATAACCGGCGAAGGCATTAATGAATTAAAAGAAGTACTTGTAGGCAAAAACAATATTTTTGTTGGCCAAAGTGGTGTGGGTAAATCTACCTTAGTAAACACTGTGCTGCCGGATGCTGAAATTTTGACTAAAGAAGTCTCTGAAAACAGCGGTCTAGGCCAGCACACCACCACAGTATCGCGTCTGCATCATTTACCAAGTGGCGGTAACTTAATTGATTCACCGGGTATTCGTGAGTTTGGTTTATGGCATTTAGATGTTGAACGAGTCACTTGGTGTTTTAAAGAATTTAGAGAGTTTATAGGTGGATGCCGTTTTAGAGACTGTAAACACTTAAACGATCCAGGCTGTATAATTCAGCAAGCAGTCGCTGATGGCGATATCTCAAAGTTACGCTTTGAAAGCTATCACCGTATTTTAGAAACCATGGCCGATGGCCGTGCCGGCGCGCGTGCGCCTCGCGTATAATTAGGGAAAAACCTGTGAGTTTAGATAAATTTAAAATCGCCATGCAATATGCTATGCCAAAGCACTTTATTTCTCGTGTAGTAGGTAAGCTTGCAGCTGCAAAAGCGAGCGCATTAACAACAACATTAATTAAACTATTCATTAAACAATACAAAATAAATATGAGTGAGGCTAAATATTCTGATCCAGCTCACTATAAAACCTTTAATGAATTTTTTACCCGTCCGTTAAAGGACGGTGCTCGTCCTATGGTTGAAGATGACGATATTATTATTCACCCTGTTGACGGCGCAATCAGCCAACTTGGCGATATTGTTGACGGCCAACTAATCCAAGCTAAAGGCCATGATTACAGCTTACAAGCGTTGTTAGGTGGCTCAGAAGACGACACAACACCGTTTTTAGGTGGTAAATTTGCAACTATTTACTTGGCACCAAAAGATTACCACCGTATTCACATGCCAATTGATGGCACGCTAAGCAAAATGATTTATGTACCGGGCGATTTATTTTCGGTAAATCCACTTACCGCGCAAAACGTACCGAATTTATTTGCCCGTAACGAGCGTGTAGTAGCAATTTTTGAAACTGAAATTGGCCCGCTTGCTATGGTCCTTGTAGGCGCAACCATTGTTGCTAGCATAGAAACTATTTGGGCTGGCACAGTCACTCCACCAGCTGGCAGTGATGTGTTTAGCTGGAACTACCCAACTAAAGGCGAAAACGCGATCACCCTTAAAAAAGGGGAAGAAATGGGCCGCTTTAAATTAGGCTCAACAGTTGTGCTTGCATGGGGTGCAGATAAAGCCGATATTTTTGATGATCAACGCCCTGAAACGGTAACCCGTTTAGGCACTGCGTTTGCAAAAATTAACGATTAAACAAATCGTTAATTAGAAATAAAAAACCGCGTTATTTAAACGCGGTTTTTTAATTTCTGTAGGTGTGGGGATTGCTGTTACGAACATATTCATAACGTTTCTCTAAAGCGTAGCGGCCTCTTAACCTCTTTGTGTATAACTTCCCTAAGACTTTATTGCACAAAGAGAAAAAAGTGGAGTAAATGAGAAGACACCAAAGATTAAAAGCGAGCAAGTAAAAGTTTTTACTTCCCATCACACTCTTTACAGTTTAAATCTTTAACTACTTTAAAATGCTGTTGCTTTAAGCTTAATGCGTCAAAGGTTATAAACAAACTCCCACCAAAATGGCCTAACAGCATATTAAGAGTTAGCTGTGCCTGCATAGAGCCAATTACACCAAGTAAGGGGCTAATAACGCCCGCATTGTCGCAATTAACAACAGGGTTAGCATCATTTTGTGGAAATACGCAGCCATAGCAAGGGCTATCTGTTTGCCTAAAGTCAAAGCCCATTAATTGCCCTTGGGTTGCTAGCGCTGCTGCAGAAATTAGTGGTGTTTTGTTGTTTACGCAAAAACGATTGACGGTGTAACGAGTCGCAAAGTTATCAGAGCAATCAAGTACGATATCGGCGTTACTGAATAGTGCATCACTGTTAGCATCGCTCAACTTTTGCGAGTGAGTCACTATGTTTATTTGATTGTTAAGGCTCGCAAGCACCTTCCCTGCTGCATTTACTTTTTGCTGCCCTAAGTGATTCACTTTATACAGTATTTGCCGCTGTAAATTAGAGAGTTCAACGGTATCGTCATCAATTAATATTAGTGTGCCAATGCCAGCAGCTGCTAAATAGAGTAGCGCAGGGCTTCCTAGCCCGCCTGCACCTACCACAGCAACGGTTGCCGCTTTAAGTGTTAACTGCCCCTCAAGCCCCACTTCTTTTAATAATAAATGGCGGCTATAACGTAGAGTTTCTTTGTCGCTGAGCTGCTGCGCTTGCATGTTAGCAGGCATTCTCATTTATCACCGATTTTAAGGTATTGATTGCCTCTACGTAATCATCAGCCTCGGTAATAGCACGTACCACGGCTACACTGCCCACGCCCGTTTTAGCAACTTCTTGCGCCCTGTCTAAATCAATTCCGCCAATAGCCACTGTAGGATAGCTTTGCATTAATGGCACAAATCGAGTTAGTTTTTCAAGCCCTTGTATCTGGCCTGTCATGTCTTTGGTGGTAGTAGGGTAAATAGCGCCAAAGGCCATGTAGCTTGGGCGGTAATTATGCGCCCGAAGCATTTCATAAAAGCCATGGGTAGAAAGCCCAAGTCGCAGGCCTGCTTCTTTTATAGCCGCTAAATTTGCGCTCTCTAAGTCTTCTTGTCCTAAATGCACACCATATGCGCCATGTTTGATTGCCAGCTGCCAGTAATCATTAATAAACACATGCGCACTGTATTGCTGACCCAAAGCGACCGCGCTTGCGACTAATTGTTCAAGCTCATCTTCGCTTTTATCTTTAACTCTTAATTGCGCTGTTTTAATGCCATTTTGTAAGCATTTTTCTAGCCACTCTACGCTATCGACTACCGCATAAGCGCCAAGCGCTTTGCTTTCACACGCAGCAAAGTCAGCTGCCATATTAAAATCAAGCGGTACATCAAAATCTAGCTCATCACCCAACCAACTACCTGCTTCAATCACTTGAGGGTAATGCGCTAGGTCAGTCGGAAACGACGTTTGTGCAACCGGCCCTATCCCCTCGCCATAGCGAACTGATTGCTTCAAACCTTGGTTTATATAGGCTTTAGCTAAAATAAACGCATCTTTTAACGGATAGTTCTTTGCAAGGCATGCAGCAATAACAGACGCCATACTACAGCCAGTGCCATGATTGTGCGGAACCTGAATTTTTTCATTACCCAACCAGTACTCTTCACTACCTTGTGAGCAGTAATCAATACAGTAACCACTTGGATAATCCCAATGCCCGCCTTTAATAACCACCGCTTTGGCACCCCATGCCATTAGTTTGCTTGCTGCTTCTTTAATTGCTGCGGGGCCAATTAAATACACACCTGTTAATAACTGTGTTTCATGGGTATTAGGGGTAATTACATCCACCAGCGGTAATAGGCATTCTTTAATCGCGCTTACAGTGTCTTCTTCTGTTAGTAAGTCACCGCTTGAGGCAATAGCCACAGGATCGTACACAATCACCGGCGGGGTTGGCCACTTCGCTTTGTAATGGCTAATATGCTCACTGATCAATTGAATTTGCTGCACGTTAGCTAACATACCAATTTTAATTACTTTGGCTTTCATGTCTTTTTCGAGTGCCAATAACTGCGACTCAATCACATCAGTCGAGACAGCATTAATCGCCTCAACACCTAAACTATTTTGTGCTGTTAGTGCGGTAATCGCAGTACAACCGTGCACACCAAAGCTTTGCATTGCTTTAATATCAGCTTGAATACCTGCGCCACCGCCGGAGTCTGAGCCCGCAATCGTCCATACTACATTGTTCATAATGACCTACTTCCTAATTTTTTACGTTTGATGCCAAAATGGCATACCCATTGTGGGGGTTGATGGGGCCGCAACGTCTTTTTCTGGCATTGCTTTGGCGTTATAAGCAAAGCGCCCTGCTTCAACAGCTGCTTTAAATGCAAGTCCCATGGTAATAGGGCAACCCGCACCCGCTATGGCTGAATTTAATAATACCGCATCATACCCTAATTCTAAGGCTTGGCAGGCATGCGATGGTAAACCTAACCCAGCATCAACAATTAATGTGCTGTTAGGTAAACGCTCCCGTATCGCCTTTAAGTTATAACTATTTAATAATCCCTTACCGGTACCAATTGGCGCGCCCCATGGCATTAGCACCTCGCAGCCTAATTCATCTAAACGTTGGCAAAGCACTAAGTCATCGGTGCAGTAAGGCAGTACTTTAAACCCATCTTTAATTAAAATCTCAGTGGCTTCAAGCAGAGCAAAAGGATCTGGCTGTAAGTTATAGTCATCGCCAATTAATTCCAGCTTTATCCAATCGGTAGCAAATACTTCTCGACACATTTTAGCTAAATTAATGGCCTCTTTAACACTGTGGCATCCTGCTGTGTTAGGTAAAACTTTAAGCCCTGTATTCTTTATAAGTTGCCAAAAATCATCTCCTGCAGCTGCGTTTTGCTGGCGACGTAAAGACACAGTAACAATATCCGCTCCTGAAGCATTAATTGCTTTAGTCATCGTCGCGGGCGATGGGTAAAGCGCAGAGCCAATCAGTAATCTACTTGAAAATTGCTCGCCATAAATAGTGATATTATCGGGAGGTAACATAATGGTTACCCTCCTTGAATCGGAGATAACACATCAATGCAATCACCATCATTAAGTGTGTAGTTAGCATGTTGCTCTTGAGGTACAAACTGGCCATTAATGGCTACTGCAAACGGTGCTTTAGCACCATACTCAATTAAACACTGTTTTAGTTCGCTTCTTGTTAGGGTGAGCGCTTTACCATTAATTATTATATCCATCATTCCTCACTCTATTCTGGCAACAGCATCAGCAACTAAACTCGGCGCGATCATGTAGCCATGGCGGTATAATCCATTAATACTAATTACCTGCCCTAATTGTGTAACTTGTGGGCAGTTATCGCTAAACGCAGGTCGAAGCCCGGTTTGAATATTTAACAGTCGAGCCTCGGCAAAACCGCTGTGCACTGTATAAGCGGCTGAAAGTAACTCCAACGTTGAACGCACCGTTGCCGCCCCGCTATCTTGAGACTCAATTTCGGTGGCACCAATCACATATTCATGATTCGGCTTAGGTGCTATATAAATAGGATAACGCGGATGCATTAACCTCACTGGCCGAGATAAATTAACCTCGGGTGCATAGAGTCTTGCCACTTCCCCGCGCACGCCTCGAAGGGGCTGATCTTGTTTGGCTCCAAGCCCTCGACAATCAATAATGTAATCAAACTCTCGATTATTCACTTTGTTATCAAAGATGCTGGCGCGCTGATTAAATACAAACTTTACTTTGCGCTTATTTAGCAACCTAAAACTGGCTTTGTAAAAGGCTTGGTTATCTATTTGTGCTTCACCGGGCAAAAATAGGCCTTGGCTAAATCGACCAGCCAGTTCAGGTTCTAGTTGCTCAATTTGCTGTGCATTAATTGCTTGAGCACTAAAATTTAGTAACGGTTTGATTCGCTGTGCAAAGCTTTGTAAGTCGCCTTTATCCTGCGGATGAGCAACCACTAGGGTACCTTGCTGTTGAAAAAATACCTCGCTATTTAGTTGTTCTAAAATAGCAGGCCATCGAGTAATAGAATCCACTCCCATTAAAGCCAATTCACGTTCGCACATAACAGACTCAGCTAGGGGGGCTAGCATCGCTGCTGCCACTTTACCGGCACTGTTCTGAGTATGTTCATCATCGGCTTCAAATACGGTAACACGATGTTGCTTACTTAACTCAAGCGCGGCCAACCGCCCTGCTAAACCAAAACCCACCACAGCAATGTTATAAAACATAAACACTCCTACATTTAGCTGCGAGCTGCGGGTCTCTGGCTTCGAGCAACAAGGTGCTAAAATAAACATTTCGCTACTCGATGCTCGCAACCCGCAACCTATTTTATATTGCTTTATGGTAAATCTCTGAGCCTGTTTGCTTAAACTCTTCAGATTTGGCTTTCATCTCGGCCTCAACATCAACCATTTTGATTTCAATGGCATCACCCACGTTATTAGGATCAATACCGCGCGCTTCTAGATCTTTGGCGTAGTCGCGTACTTCTTGGGTTATTTTCATGGAACAAAATTTAGGGCCACACATAGAACAAAAATGCGCAACTTTGCCTGATTCTTGCGGCAGTGTTTCATCATGATATTCACGGGCGCGAACCGGGTCTAAACCAATATTAAATTGGTCATGCCATCTAAATTCAAAGCGCGCTTTTGATAGCGCGTTATCTCGCTCCTGTGCACCTGGGTGACCTTTCGCTAAATCGGCCGCATGAGCGGCAATTTTGTAAGTAATAAGGCCTTCTTTTACATCTTCTTTATTTGGCAAACCTAAATGCTCTTTAGGTGTTACATAACACAGCATCGCACAGCCATACCAAGCAATCTGCGCAGCACCAATCCCTGAGGTAATATGATCATACCCTGGGGCAATATCGGTGGTCAGTGGACCTAAGGTATAAAATGGCGCTTCGTCGCAATGTTTAAGCTGCTCATCCATATTGGCTTTGATCATATGCATAGGCACGTGTCCAGGGCCTTCTATGAACACTTGTACATCATGTTTCCAAGCTATTTTTGTCAGTTCCCCTAAGGTACGTAGCTCACTAAATTGTGCTTCGTCGTTCGCATCGGCAATAGAACCCGGACGTAAACCATCACCGAGTGAAAAACACACATCGTATTGTTTTAAAATTTCACAAATATCTTCAAAGTGAGTGTATAAGAAGTTTTCTTTGTGGTGCGCTAAACACCATTTAGCCATAATTGAGCCACCACGTGACACAATACCGGTTACGCGTTTTGCCGTCATTGGCACATAACGCAATAGCACACCAGCATGAATGGTAAAGTAATCAACGCCTTGTTCTGCTTGTTCAATCAGAGTATCGCGAAATATTTCCCAGGTTAGGTCTTCTGCTACGCCGTTGACTTTTTCAAGTGCTTGGTAAATTGGAACAGTACCAATAGGGACTGGCGAATTACGTACCAGCCATTCACGGGTTTCGTGAATGTAACGCCCTGTTGATAAATCCATTACGGTGTCGGCACCCCAACGGGTTGACCACACCATTTTTTCAACTTCTTCTTCGATAGATGAACCCACTGATGAATTACCTATATTGGCGTTAACTTTAACTAAAAAGTTACGACCAACAATCATAGGCTCGGTTTCTGGGTGATTAATATTGTTAGGTAAAATAGCGCGTCCACGAGCAATTTCATCACGCACAAATTCAGGAGTAATAAACTCAGGGATACTCGCGCCAAACGACTCCCCTTTATGCTGCGCAGCTAGTAACTCTTCACGTATTTGCGCACGCCCCATGTTTTCACGTATCGCTACATATTCCATTTCTGGGGTGACTATCCCTTGGCGGGCATAATGCATTTGGGTGACATTTTTACCTGCTTTTGCACGGCGTATTTTTGGAAGGTGTTCAAAGCGAATATGATCTAGCCCATCATCAGCCATACGCTGCTGTGCGAACTGTGAGGTTACCGACTCGAGTACTTCGGTATCATTACGGCTCTCAATCCATTGTTCACGGTATTTATTAAGTCCCTTGCGCACATCCAATTTAAATTCAGGATCGGTATACGGGCCTGATGTATCGTAAACACGCAGTGGTGCATTTGACTCATACACTGGGTTTTGTTCATCACCACCAATAAAAGTATCGCTCAATGTGATTTCACGCATACCCACACGTACGCCTTGCTGGCTACCTGCAACGTATACTTTATGGGAGCTTGGAAACGGCTGACCGGTTAAGTTATAAATATAATCTGATGCGGCCGCACGAGTTTCGCGACGGGTGGCTTTATTTGTTGTATTTGACATGACTTACCTCATTGCTAAAGGGTTGTCTTGTCAGATATTCCGCTGAGGAATAGAGAAAGATCGTAAAGTAGCTTTATGCGACTTTGCGGCCTAAGACGGAGGTTGCTTTTTTGTGCGCATAAAAAAAGACGCACAAGCGTCCTAGTTAGGCAGCTTGTTCCCTACGCAGGTATTAACCTGATCAGGTTCACGGATCCCGCTTTCGCGATCTCAGCCTAAATAAAACTTAGGCACTCCGACAAGTATTTGAATTGTTCGTTGATTTGATAATGTTTTGATCAAATCTGCGACGAGTGTACGCCAGTTGAAAATTCCCTGCAAGGGGCTGTTTTTCAAAACTCAAAAATTATTTTGGGATAAACACAAATTTTTGTTCAGCTTGCATTACCAATGTTTGGTCTTGCATGTTAAGCACTGCACCTTGCTGCAGAGCCTGTAAAAACTGTTGTTCAAACTCATCCAGTTCAGGGCCACATGATTTACGTGTCATACCTAATTTGCTTACGCTCAGGCTACTGTCTTCAAGTGAGCCTTCACCAAAGAACTTATTACATCCAGTAAAGCCGTTTATTTGTAGCGCATCGATAAAGCTCATTGATGCTTTAAAGGACGCGGGAATGGCCAAATCATCAACCTTTGATAATTGCCATTGTGTATATTTTAGCTGCTCAGTGGTAACTGTCCCTGTTGATGCGCAACCAACACATAAACCGATTATAAGCATCGGTATTGCTGCTAATTTCATGTTATTACAAACTTAGTGTCTAATTAATGTAATAGTATCAATATTTGTCAGGTTTATCCGTTAAAAATGCATATTTTAAATGTAAATTTTTGTTTAAAATTCATGCTATTTAAAACTATGCAACCGCTTGGAATAAGTCATCTATCTGTGGTGGTAAAAATGGACGACCTTTCTCATTAACCGATGTACCAATAACTAAGGCATTGAGCATCACTTTTTCATCTTGTTTGCGCACTACCGTTTGTTTAAATGCAAACTTAAGACGACTAATACGCACAGGCTCTACCGCCACATAAAACTCATCTCCAGGCAATAGGGAATGTTTGTAATCCATTTCACTGCGCATCACCACTAAGTTAATTTTATCTTTTGCAAGCTGTGCAAAATCAACGCCGTGTGCGTATAAAAACTCGTGGCGAGCGTGCTCAAGATAATTAAAATAAACACTGTTATTTACAATACCTTGTAAGTCACATTCGTAGTCGCGCACCTTAAAGTCTACTTTAAAGGCCATATTAGTAATCCCAATTATTTAACGTATAATTGTCGCGTTTATAGCACAAGTGTTGAAATAATTGCTACCATACGAGTCCCTAAAATGGAGTTAAGTAACCTAATGAACCTACGTTTGTCTTTAATTACAGCCACGTTATTACCCCTGTTCGCAGCACCTATATATGCTAACGCAGATGACACCGAACTAGAGAAAATCATTGTTACCGGTGACTTTCAGCAAGAAAGCATTCAAACATTAAGCGCCAGTGCCAGCTTATTTTCTGAAAATGAAATGAATCAACGTGGTGCAACATATTTAGACGAAATGTTAGCCAGTGCAGCCAATGTAAACTTTGCTGCTGGTGCGTCTCGCGGTCGTTATATTCAAATTCGCGGTGTTGGTTTACGCTCGCAGTTTGTTGACCCGATAAATCCATCTGTGGGCTTAGTAATTGACGGTATTAATTATTCAGGCTTAGGTGGTAGTTCATTATTGTTTGATATTGACCAAGTAGAAATTTACCGCGGTCCTCAAGGTACACGTTTTGGTGCAGATGGCATGGCGGGCATGATCCAAATGCAATCAGCTAATGCAACCAGCGATCCTAGCTTAAAGTTACATTTAGGTGCCGGCACTTATAACAGCCACGAAGCAGGCCTTGCTGCTAGTACCGGTTTAACAGATGACACCAGTGCCCGCGTTAGCTACTTTCGCAGAAAGTCTGACGGCTACGTAGACAACCTTTATTTAGATAAACCCACTCAAGATCAAGATGAGCAAGTTGCACGCTTTAAATTAAACAGCCAACTCACAGCTCATTTAAATTCAGAACTTAACCTGCATTATATTGATATTAATAACGGCTACGATGCATTTACTCTTGATAATTCTCGCAACAGCCTTGCTGATCAACCAGGCGAAGATAATCAACAAAGTTATGCTATTGGCCTGAATAATACTTACACTGGTTTTGATGCCTTTGATGTCAACTTAAACCTTTCAGCCATTGATACAGAACTTTTTTATAGCTTTGATGAAGACTGGGTGTGTAACGATACTAATAAGCCGCAATTATGTGCCGCTGGTTTACATCCTGATGGTTATAGTTCAACAGATATTTATAGCCGCGATCGTGATGATCAAGCGCTCGATCTGCAATTTACTGGTAAAGCAGGTAACTGGGTTGCGGGTATTTACTATCAAAACCGTGATGTGGATTTAGAGCGTCAATATACGTGGTTAGCCAACCCGTTTGCTTCAACCTATGAAACTAATAACATTGCAGCTTATGGCCAATTAGCCACAGCAATTGGCCCAAAAACTACGCTTATTACTGGTTTACGAGTTGAGCAATATCAAGGAGATTACACCGATAGTAACGGTTTTATTGAAGAAACTGACGATATTATGCTCGGTGGTAAAATTGCACTTGAATACCAAGTTATTGACCGTACCATGATTTACACCAGTATCACCCGCGGTTACAAAGCTGGTGGTATTAATTCAGAAGCGCTAGCAAAAGCAAAAGATGAAGGTTTAAGCTTAGATGCTGATTTTTTCAAACAGCATACCAGCTTTGATCCAGAATACTTGTGGAGTGGTGAGTTTGGCGTTAAAGGTTCATCGCTAGATGACAAGTTTACCCTGCGCTTAGCGGCGTTTTATATGCACCGCGATAATATTCAATTAAAGTCGTGGCAAGTATCAGATCAACAATTTACCGGTTATGTCGCCAATGCCAGCTCTGGCAGCAACTACGGTCTTGAAATTGAAGGCAGCTACTTACTTACTGATAATTTACTCATTAGCGGTAGTGCTGGCTATTTAGATACGAAAATAAACGACTTTGTCACTAAATCGGGCTTAAACCAAGATGGCCGCGAGCAAGCACAAGCGCCTAAATATCAATACGCATTTAGTGCACGCTACAATGTTACTGATGAGCTATATGCTATGTTAGGTGTTGAAGGTAAAGATGATTATTACTTCTCAGACAGCCATAATGCACAAGCTCCAAATACAAACTTAGTAAATGCGAGCCTTGGCTACGAAGCAGAAAACTGGGCTGTTCGTGCATGGGCACGTAATGTGTTTGATGAAACCGTTCCAACTCGCGGTTTTGAATTTGGTAACAACCCGTTAGATGGTTATACAAGTCAAACTTACATTCAACTAGGTGAGCCACGTGTGGCCGGCGTTACGTTTACGCTTAATCTGTAATACAGCGAACCAGTTGTCAGTTCGAGAATAGAAAACACCGCGTTTAATGCAAACGCGGTGTTTTTTATCTGATAGCTGACCGCTAAAAGCAATTAGCTGCTTTAAGCTCTGGCCACATCAAACGCAATCACTTCTTTTATTTTTTGTTTATTGGTTGCTAGCATCACGAGTCTATCAATCCCTAATGCAACCCCCGCACATTGCTCTAAACCATGTTCCAATGCCGCAATTAAACGCGTATCCATAGGAACTTGCTTTAAGCCGTTAGCAGCACGATAGGTGTTGTCTTCGTTAAACCTTTTTGCTTGTTCTTTAGCATTAGTGAGCTCATTAAAGCCGTTAGCCAGCTCCATATTTTTATAATACAACTCAAAGCGCCCTGCTACTCGCTCATCGTGTTTACAAATTTGTGCCAGTGCCGCTTGTGATGCCGGAAAGTGATACACAAAACATGGCTTATCTTGTCCTATTGTTGGCTCTACTTTCATACAAAATAATAATTGCAGCAAGGTATCTTTATGAGTCTCGTTTTTAGCAATATCAGCAAAGCCATGTTCGCATGCGAGTTGTTGTAACTGCGTGATAGATACAGTTAATGGATCGACCCCTAACGCGCGTTCAAATGCCTTTTGGTAGGTAACGCGCTCTGCAGGAGCAACCTCAAGAATGAGCTGCATTAGCTCATCTATTTCGTCCATTAAAGCAAATTCGTCAAACCCAGGCCGATACCATTCGAGCATAGTAAATTCAGGATTATGATGACTGCCCGCTTCTTCATTTCGAAATGCCTTACAAAGCTGAAAAATAGCGCCTGAGCCGGCCGCTAACAAGCGTTTCATCGCAAACTCTGGAGATGTTTGCAAAAACAGGGGTAGCCCACCGGCATGGCCTGGGCCCACAAATGTAGTATTAAAGCTGGCTAAATGCACATCGGTTACACTGGCAGCACTTAAACTCGGTGTTTCGACTTCCATTACATTACGCTCATAAAAGAATTCCCGAATGCTGCGCATAATTGCTGCGCGTTGCTTAAGTATTTCTATGCTGGCACTCGGCTTCCAAAGATCTGCTGACATATTTTCTCCAAAAAAAATCCCAGCTTAAGCCGGGATTTAATTAATAAGACGCGTTGCTGCTTACTTAACACGGCTCACGTATTCACCATTACGAGTGTCTACTTTAATTACTTCGCCAATTTGTACGAATAATGGAACACGTACTACAGCACCTGTGCTAAGCGTTGCTGGTTTACCACCTGTGCCCGCTGTATCACCCTTAAGGCCCGGATCAGTTTCAGTGATCTCAAGCTCAACAAAGTTTGGTGGAGTTACAGCAATTGGGCTGCCGTTCCATAATGTAATAGTACATACATCGTTTTCAACTAACCATTTGCCAGCATCGCCCAGTGCTTTTTCGTCAGCAGCGATTTGTTCAAATGTTTCATTGTTCATGAAATGCCAAAATTCACCGTCTGTATATAGGTACGCTAAATCGGTATCCATTACATCAGCACCTTCAACCGATTCACCCGATTTAAAGGTTTTTTCAAGTACCTTGCCAGAGATAAGCTTACGGATACGAACACGGTTAAACGCTTGGCCTTTACCCGGTTTTACCATTTCATTTTCTAAGATACTGCAAGGTTCGCCGTCCATCATAATTTTTAGGCCGCCCTTGAACTCGTTGGTGCTATAATTCGCCATCGTTTCCTCTATTTATATTTTTCGAGTAATCTACGTGCCAATGATACAAAGAAATGAAGCAAATTTGCATAAAAACTGGCAAAAAGAATTAGCAAATGTAGTTACCTGCCCAAAAGTGTTGTTAGAAATGGTTGGTTTATCGAGCCAAGTCCATGAAAACGACATAAAAGCTCGTAGCTTGTTTCCTGTTCGTGTGCCATTGCCTTTTATAAAAAAAATTCGTCATGGCGATGCAAATGATCCTTTATTGCTGCAAGTTATGCCTCGCCATCAAGAATTTTTAACTAAGTCGGGGTTTAATAAAGATCCGCTACTTGAGCAAGATAACAATCAACCAGGTCTGTTACATAAATATAAATCACGTGTTTTAGTCATGTTTAAAACTGGTTGTGCGGTAAATTGCCGCTACTGCTTTAGACGCCATTTTCCTTATCAAGAAAACCAGTTAAATAAACGCAGCCTAATTGATGCATTGAGCTATATACAAGCTGATAAAAATATTAACGAAGTGATTTTAAGTGGTGGCGATCCACTAATGGCCAAAGACGATGCTATTAGTTGGTTTTTAGATGAGCTTGAGCAAATACCACAAATAAAACGGATGCGCATACACAGCCGCTTACCTGTTGTGATCCCTGCACGCATTACTGAACAATTATGTGAAAGATTAGCAAAGTCACCACTAAAAATTATATTCGTGAATCATATTAACCATGCTAACGAAATAGATAGTGACTTTAAAAACGCCATGAACATGCTAAAACAAGCCAATGTACTGTTATTAAATCAGGCGGTTATTTTAAAAGATGTTAACGATAACGTTGATGCACAAATTAACTTAAGTGAAGCACTATTTGATGCAGACGTAATGCCTTATTACTTACACCTACTGGATAAGGTAGAAGGCGCAAGTCATTTTGATATAGATGAGGCACAAGCCATAAAAATAATGGCAGAGCTTTTAGAAGCCCTGCCAGGATTTTTAGTGCCTAAACTAGTAAGAGAAATAGGGGGCCAAAAAAGTAAAACCCCTATTGACCTCAAATTGGTTTAAACATAAACGTTTACATTATTCCCAAGTGTTGCAGTAACCGACTCAGCCGGTGTTTGCGCACTTGAGGATTGTGTAGCACCTTCAATAAGCGCAAGTGCAGCGGCGCCATCAGCTTGCTGTTGCTTTTTAGATAAAGCAGCAGTTAAAACCTCTGCGCCTTGGCCTGCACCAGGGATTGTAGGTAGATTTCCACCTGATATATTCATAACTCACACCTGACATTTAAATGTAATACACGTATTATAGTCGCTGAATTGGTAAATTACTTTACCAACCCACTTAAGTATTTATCGGCAACATTGCACTAAGCTTTAGGAAAACCATGGATTCTATAATTGAACAACTCAACGCCAACTTAAAAATTGTTTACCGTCAGGCGCTTGATGCTGATAAAAAACTCGATGAGTTACAACAGCAAGGCCACGGAAAATTTAAAGCCTTATTTGCCGAGGACGCTGGATTTAGCTTTGAAGCTAAACGCTTTAAGCCGTACGTTTTAGACGTTGCCGCTGATGTAGAAAGCTTATCAAGCGACGGTTTAGACGAAGAAAAGCTAAAACAAGCAGTTATTAAACTACAAAACTTATTAACCTTGTTAGCGACCTTTAAATAAAAATGAGCGACTGCTTTGCAAAGCGTCTACCAAAGTAGATGCTTTGCATTATTAGCTTTAGCTTACTTGATACGCGGTAAAATTTGTTCACCAAACCACTCTGTTAATAAGCGTTTTTCGTAGTAAAATGCTTCATCTCGACCCATTTTAATTTTATCCATAAAACCCATATCTTTTAAGCTTACGTTATCTTCTTGTGCAACAACGCCACTTTCATCACTAAGCACATAATTAAATTCAATGCGTGGAAAGTGAATAGGTTTGACCACTCGGATTTCGTTAACACCGCCATAGCGTACGTCTCCGGCTAAATCTAAATCGGTGACTTCAATTTTTAAACTGTAGTTTTTAGGAAGTTGCTCGCTGAGCTTTGCAAAGTGTTCATCAATACTTTTGGCTATTTGCTTATGGTATGAGCCTTTAGTTTGGTTTGATGGGCGTACATCGCGATAATCATTAAAGTCATGCCATTTCACTTGAGCCTCACCCGCGCAAACAACACTCGGTAGTGCAATACACATCAACATTGCTATTTTTTTAACTAAGTTCATACGTTTCTCCAACGAGTATTTTGATCATTGTGATCAATTGAATATTTTACAAATCGCTATACATCACTTTAGCAATTACATATGAACTATAACTTAATCTTTACGCTGAGGTGTTATTAAAATTGCACAAAATGTAATCGAAAGTACGGTTTACGATCATACTATTACAAAGCAAATAAAATAATACATGTAAAAACTCATTATTTATGGTGAAATTAGGGTAATTGAACAGAGGTTTCCAAGGAGCATTCATGGCAATTTTAGTAACCGGTGGCGCAGGCTATATTGGCTCACACACCGTTTTAGAACTTTTACAGCAAGGCAGCGACGTTATCGTTATCGATAACTTAAGTAACTCCTCTGAAGAGTCACTTGAGAGAGTGAAAAAAATAACCGGTAAAGCAATTACTTTTTATCAAGGTGATATTTTAGATAAATCCTTTTTAGACTCAGTATTTGCAAAACATAACATTGATAGTGTAATTCATTTTGCAGGTTTAAAAGCAGTTGGTGAGTCGGTAGCAAAACCAATCGCGTATTATCAAAATAACGTACAAGGCACATTAACACTAGTTGATGCTATGCGTGACGCGGGTGTGTTTAAACTGGTATTTAGCTCATCTGCAACAGTTTATGGTGACCCTGCAAGCTTACCAATACGCGAAGACTTCCCCGTTGGCGGTACAACCAACCCATATGGTACCTCTAAACTAATGGTTGAAATGATGCTGCAAGATATCGCTAAATCAGATCAGCGCTTTGCGTTTGCTATTTTGCGCTACTTTAATCCTGTTGGTGCACATGAGTCAGGTTTAATTGGTGAAGACCCTAATGGCATTCCTAATAATTTACTGCCTTTCATTTCACAAGTTGCGGTTGGTAAATTAAAGCAGCTCGCTATATTTGGCGATGATTACGACACGGTAGATGGTACTGGCGTTCGCGATTACATTCACGTTGTAGATTTAGCCTTAGGGCATTTAAAAGCGCTTGATAAAATAGCCGCAGAAACCGGCGCACTTATTTATAACCTTTGTACCGGTAACGGCTATTCAGTATTACAAATGGTCAATGCGTTTATTAAGGCTAGCGACCAAGCTATCCCTTATGCGGTGTCACCTCGTCGCCCTGGTGATATTGCAGCCTGTTATGCTGCGCCAGAAAAAGCGCTTAGTGAACTAGGCTGGCAAGCCGAGCGTGGTATTGATGTGATGATGCAAGATACTTGGCGCTGGCAATCAAATAATCCAAATGGATATAAGTCATAAAGGCTTCTTTAAGTTATCAGCTTAAAATTAAAACACCGCATTTAAATTAAATGCGGTGTTTTAATGTTGTACTTACCAATTTTGCATTTCTACAATCCGTGACTGGGTTCGCGCATATTCAAAGCTTAATTTTTTACCTTGGTATAACTCGTTTATGTCGGCCTGAGCGTTAATCACCAGTAATTTGTGGCAATCATAAAACTCATCGACTAAGGCAATAAAACGCCGAGCTTCATCATCGAGTGTATGCTCATCTAACTGCTGCTTTTCGCGCTGATAGCTGTCTTCTATACCATGCACAATAACTTTACCAGTTGCCTCTTTTCCCATTATTGGCACATTCGCGATGTATACTACCGAAAACTTTTCTGCTAAAAACATATAGTCATTGGCGCTACGAGGGCCTGAGCACAATGCCATAAAATCAATCAGTAAAGCATCGTCAGTTTTTAATAAATAAGGAAGCACTCGGCCATGCACAGTTATTGTATTATTACGCATTGCTTGAGAATGTGCGGATAAAAACCCAGCCTCAAATTCAGCATCGGGCAAGTTAATAAAATAATGACGACTACTTCTGCCGTATCTAAAGCGATGATCTTCCTCCCCCGCTACGTTAATTACACGACAATGTTCATTTATTAAATCGATAGTTGGTAAAAATCGCGCGCGTTGCAGACCGTTGTAATAAAGTTGCTCCGGTTTTGCGTTAGAGGTTGCTACTAGCACCACGCCTTGTTCAAATAAAGCGTTAAATAACCGAGCCATGATCATGGCGTCACCAATATCACTAACAAAAAACTCATCAAAGCACAGCACTTTTATCTTTTTGGCCCACTGTTTAGCAATTATTTGCAGCGGATTTTTATCCCCTTGTAACTTGGCCAATTGAGCATGAACTTTTTCGATAAAATGATGAAAGTGCAGGCGCTGCTTTTTCTCTGTGGGTAAGTTTTCATAAAATAAGTCCATCAACATAGATTTACCTCGGCCAACCGGGCCATATAAATATATTCCCCTTATTGAAGGTGCTTTTTGCAACCAGCTTGCAGGCTGATTTAATTGCTCACTTAAAGACTGTAACGCACTCACGGCTTGGTGCTGCGCCGCATCGAAATCAAGCTCTCCTGATGAAACCTTGCTATGGTATAGGCTTAAAATTTCTGTGCTGGGCTCTGTCATGGTATTTCACTATCCGCTATACTCGCGGCCATTGTAGCCGACTAAAAATGTGAACAACATGAAATTTCCTTGCCGTTTAGATAAATTTATTAGCCATTTAGCAGAGTTACCACGCTCAAAAGCCCGCGCAGCAATAAAAAGCCAAGTGGCTTGCGTTAATGGCGAGGTGATCACGGCATTCGACTTTCAAGTTACTCAACAAGATGACGTGTTATTTCATGATCAGCCATTAGTGTTTTTAGGTAAACGCTACTTTATGCTCAATAAGCCGGTAGGCTATGTATGCGCTAATTCAGATGAGTTACACAAAACCGTATTTGATTTGCTTGATGAGCCAAACATGGCCGACTTTCACATTGCCGGGCGTTTAGATATAGACACCACAGGCCTAGTGCTTATTACTAATGATGGCGAGTGGTCACATAAAATTACCTCGCCGAAAAAGAATAAGTTTAAAACCTACCTAGTCGAAACCCAAGAGCCGATTACCGACGATGCACTGCAGCAACTACGCGATGGTGTACAGTTACACAATGAAAAAGATTTAACTCGCCCTGCTATTGCTGAACGCGAAGGGAGTTACGGTTTACGTTTGTCGATTTCTGAGGGGAAGTACCATCAAGTGAAACGCATGCTAGCAGCGGTAGATAACAAAGTAGTTGAACTACATCGTGAACAAATTGCGGGTATAAAGTTAGGTGAAGATTTGGCTGCAGGTGAATACCGCCCATTAACTGCCGCAGAGATAAAACTGTGAGGTTGTTTAGGTGATAGGAAATGGTTCACGAGGTTCGGGCTGTTCACCTGCCGCTCTAGGCTCGATCCTCGTTGCCTTCTATAATCTTGCCTAATCTCTGTTCTTACGATTTAATCTGTACTAAATCAAAGTCTGTCATCCCAGGTACAATCGCTTGCAGCCGAGACTCAGTAATATCTAGAGAGTTTAAACATTCACAATATTCAGAGGCTTTAAGTTCTAATTGATGGGCTTTTTTCTGTAACGACTTATCGATTTCTTTGGTGATGATATCCATGCGTTGCCCCATGTCGTTCATGCGGTCTTCTATATTGCCTTCTCGAGATTTAAACGCATCCCCAAGCGACATTAAAATAGCACCCAAAGAGCCATGTACAGCTGAGTGTATTTTTTGACTAATTTCTTTAGTAAAAAAATCATCAATTTGGGAAAGCGATTGAGGAGCTATAAAAAAGAAATCGTCGCCACGTTTAAACTTATCCATAAGTGCGCGCTCTACATATTGTAATTGCGTTTTTAGCACTTCGGGTTCTTTATCTGACATGCCCTCAACAACATGCTCAATAGCACTGAGTCCTAGGTTAACGCCATCGGTCGCTAAATCGACCAACTCAGGAACTGTTTGACGAATACCATTGCTAAATTGTTCTAGCACTTTGCTTTCGTCGGTGCTTAAATCGACCCAGTAGCCTCGAATAAACAATTGATTATTATTGTTAATTTGCACCCTTGTTTGGCCTTTATCAACAATACGGATCACATCATCGGTAATAATTAAACCATGACGAAGTTCAACATCACATTGTTTTTGTGCGATTGCATTGGAGCTTAAAAGTGCCATTGATAACGCCAATATCGAACGAGATAAAAACGCCATAAACACCTCAAAAAGACTAAAATAGGGGGTGGCTAGATTAACAAAAAACCAACTTTATGCAAGCAAAAGTAACACCCTAAAAACAAGGCACCATGAAACGTAACGTTTACACAGCGCCTTTATCCTCTGGCTTGTACTATTAAATAGGTGAGCCTGGTGGTATTGGCAGGGCTTTAAAATTGTCAGGCCACTGCCCTGTTGTTAAAAACTGATTAATTTGCGACGCTAAATAGTTTTTAAATGCGCTGTCACCCACTTCAGGATGGCCTAGCAAAGAGTGCTGATTAAACTCATCAGCAAGCTTGCTTAAATAGAAATGTAGTTGCGCTTGCACTTCAGGGCTTAAACCATCGTTAGCCACAAGATCAGCCATGGTTTTTGCCGTTAAGTACTGTACCCGCTGTGTTACTTTTCCTGTCATGGTGGCAGGTGCTGATACATTAAACACCTGTTTGTTTAACTGCTTAAGTAACTCATCTAGGCTATAAAAGCGGTTATCACGTGCTTGTTGCTGCGCTAATCTATTTAATCGTTGAGCATTTAGTAATAGCGATAAACTATGCTGCGCCGCCACTTCAGGCAATGCAAGTGCATCCATAGTTAAGCCGGTACGACCCACTATACTTTCTCGTGATTTAGACTCGCCATACGCCTTTGGTACAATCAAAGAAAGTATCGACTCTGGCAGCGTTAAATTAGTTGCTTTTAGGGTGGCTAAAATAGCATTAACGGCTTGTTGCTGAGCCTCTTTAGTTACAACTTGGGCGCCTTTAACGGGTGCGTCACTGCGTATTTCATAGTCATAATCAACACCCGCAATAAGCTTAGCAACCGCTTCAACCTGATAACGGTGGAACAAGTAAAGTGGCACTAGCTTTTCTTCTAACTGCGACAGCGCAACCCCAGTTTTTATATTGTTAATACCAAACTGCCCGAGCGCCTGCTCTCGCACATCAAGTACTCTAAGTAATTCTTCACTTGGGTTACTGCCGTTATCCCAAAGATGCGCTGTAGGGTGCGCTCCACCTTTTGCACGGGCATCACTGTCAGAAATAAACGCCAAACCTAGCGATTTATTTTGCTGTAAAATAGCAGCGAGTGCTTCGCTTTCATCTTGGCCGGTAAAATCACTGTAGCCATATTTAATCACTTGCGTATCCCATGCGCCCATACCTTTAGCATAACCATCAGATACGTCTAACTGACCATTATCTGAAAAGCTCAATAACGGATGCGGATAATCCATCACCGAAGCTCGATTATTTACTGACGCAGCAAAGTTGTGCGCAATACCCAGTGTATGACCAATTTCATGAGCGCTGAGCTGACGAATACGATCAAGTGCCATAGCATGTAAAGTACCTGCCACTTCATTGCCTTTTAAATAAGGCGCAGCGAGTGATTCAGCAATAAGGATATCTTGACGCACTCGCAGCGACCCTAGTGTCACATGGCCTTTAATAATTTCGCCTGTACGTGGGTCTATAATTGAACTGCCATACGACCAACCTCGAGTTGCTCGATGCACCCATTGAATAACGTTGTAGCGCACATCCATAGGATCTGCATTACTTGGTAGCACTTTAACTTTAAAGGCATTTTTATAGCCTGCAGCATTAAAAGCGTCATTCCACCATTGCCCGCCATCTAATAAAGCCGTTTTTACTGGTTCAGGTACCCCTGGATCTAAGTAATAAACAATAGGCTCTACTGGCTCACTAACTGCTAGGCTTGGATCTTTTTTTGCTAAACGATGACGCGGAATGTAACGCACGTACATAGACGCATCGAGCCCTGCTGCATAATTTTTATGCTCCACACTCCAATAACCCGATTGCGGGCTAAATTTTCGTGGCGTGTAATTATCATCAGGCAGTTGAATAAGTGAATGGTGCATGTGCACACTCAAAGCGTAAGGATCAGCACTCACTTGGCGAACGTATTTACCTGGTTTAGACCCTTTAAAGGTGAGAATGGCTTCAAGTTCAGTATTTTTCAAAAATGCTTTTGAGCGATTCATAAATACCGCACTGCGTGACTCATCAAGGCTAAACTGCCCTTGCTTGCGCGCAGCTAAAGTACGGCTTACGCCATGTACGTCACTCAGTAAATAAGGGGTGTAATCTATTAATGCAGCATTGTCATCTTGAGCGACAACTTTAAAACCCGCCAAAATGCTGGATGCAAACGCTTCTTTAACGCTTTGCTGCTCTGCTATATTACTCGTGTTTGCACGGTAGTAAGTATTTACGGCACGTAACATCACCTTGTTGCCAAAGCGCTCAAACTGTACCAAATAGGTACCGCCTAATTGGCCTCTATCTAAACCTATGTCGTTAGAGCCAACACCATAAGGCAAGCTATGCTGTAGTAAAAATTGTTGCTCAAGTTTATCAACTTTTAAATACACATTGCCGTTTTGGGTATCATAAAAGAAAGAAAAATAACCAGGGAAATGGTTCATTTTTTCAGTAAATTCGTCAATAGACTTAATTGCTGCGTGCGCTTGAGTTATCATACAGAGCAGCACAGTAAAGAGTATGTAACTTAATCGTGATATTTTTTGCATAATCTTATCTTTGTTATTAGCGTTTTAAATGCGATGTAGGTACCCCATTATAGGGGGGTATTTATACAATACAGTTATTTAAGACGAATTTCAGCGCTCTAAACTAATCTCTCTCACATTATGATTAGTTTTAACACGTTATCAGGAAAAAAGAATGCGTAGACTCCCACCAGTATTACTAGAAGATGGCTGTTCAAGAGAACTTTTGTCGTTAATTCGTACAATTTTAGCGGCATGTAAAGAAATTTCATTTCGCGTCGGTCAAGGTGAATTATCGGGCGTATTAGGCTCAACCCTCGATGAAAATATTCAAGGCGAAACACAAAAGAAACTCGATGTACTGTCTAATCAGTTATTAAAAGATATATTGCTGGAGTCAGGCACAGTTAAAGCGATTGCCTCTGAAGAAGAAGATTATACTGTTGCCGGTAACTCAGATGCCGAGTACATTGTTGCATTTGATCCACTTGATGGCTCGTCAAATACCGATATTAACTCACTTGTAGGTACTATTTTTTCGATTATGAAAGCACCTGTGGGCTCAGATGCTGCTGATGAAAAGATTTTTATGCAACCTGGGCATCAACAAGTGGCTGCAGGTTACGTACTGTATGGCCCATCAACTATGCTTGCGCTAACAACGGGTAAAGGTACACGCATGTTTACCTTAGATAAAACCCAAGGTAGCTTTTTACTTACTCAAGATTTTGCCGCTATTCCTGCTAAAACTAATGAATTTGCAATTAATGCCTCTAACCAGCGCCACTGGGAACCAGCGATGCAAAACTACATTAATGACTTACTTGCCGGAGATGCAGGCCCTCGCGCTCAAAACTTCAATATGCGTTGGATTGCTGCAATGGTTGGCGATGTTCATCGTGTACTTAGCCGTGGTGGTTTATTTACTTACCCAACTGACACTAAAGATCCTAATAAACCTAATAAACTACGTTTACTATATGAAGCAAATCCAATGGCAATGCTAGTAGAGCAAGCAGGTGGTATTGCTTCAACAGGCACTGAGCGTATTATGGATATTCAGCCTGATGCTATCCATCAGCGAGTTGCGGTTATTTTAGGCTCTAAAGACGAAGTGGAAACTTGCTTGAGCTATCATAAGTAAACTTTAAGAACAGGTTTTAGGTTTCAGTTGTCAGCTAGAGATAAGCCCTGTAGTGGTTACTAACATCTGAAACCTATTGCTTAAAACCTTTCATATTTTCTGATAACCACCTGCTACTGTTGTAGCAGCTTTAACAACTGTGCGAGCTTTTGATGAGTCAACTCGCCCATTTGCTCGCTATTACTTAGCGCGTAAATAACGCCTTCATGCTCAGCGCAATTTATGTCATCTCGCGACTCAATAACATTTGCCCACAGCTGTAAATCGTCAATATCAATTTCTTTATTGAAACAACGCGTAAGTACATTAATTAGTACAGGCTTTGTGAGTGTGTACAGGTAGGTTTTATTGCTTGCTGCGGTTGAAACAATCACACTAATGGCACTATCTCTTTGCTCGCCAAATGTAATAAATTCAGCCAATGCTTTTTGTATATTCATAATGTTTGTTATTCTTGCTGCTCTACTGTTAATAAGACCTAAAATGACCCAGATAAACTGCAGCCAATGTAATACAACGCTTAACTGTAATGTTAATGATATAACCGCATGTTGGTGTTATCAGTTACCTGCTATTTTACCATTCGATGATACAGCAACCAGCTGCTTATGCCGCTTATGTACTCTTGCTAAAATAAATAGCTATTTAGAGACTATATACACTCAACCAATAAAAGCTCAAATCGCTTTTGCTAAACAATTTAGAAGCCATGATAATTTAATTGAAGGGTTAGATTACACCATGCAAAATAGTTACATGGTGTTTAGTAAGTGGTATTTTTTAAAACGGGGTACTTGCTGCAAAAACGGGTGTAAAAATTGTCCTTACAATTAATCTACTCTCCCGCTGCAATAGGCAGGGAGCTATCAGCGCCCCACTCACTCCACGAGCCGTCGTAAACACTTATATTATGATATCCGCATTCATCGGCGAACAGCGCAAGCGCACAGGCAGTAACACCCGAACCACAACTAAATTGTAACTGGGTTGCATTACCGACTAATTCACTAAACTTTGCCTGTACAAAGTCGAGTGATTTTGCCTCGCCATTTTCTAATAAGCTAGTTAAAGGTAGTGAATAACTGTTAATTATATGACCGCTGCGCATACCCGCTCTTGGCTCTTTATTTTTACCGGTAAAACGCTCATAAGCACGCGCATCTAAAATAACTGTATTGGTATCCTTAGTAGCACTTAGCACCTGTTTTTTATCAATAAAGTAACCAGGCTGGTATTGAGCAATAAAGTCACCTTTTAGTGATGCTTGTGTATAGTTTGACTCAACCACAAGCTCTAGTTCAAGCCACTTGGCTAAACCGCCACTGAGCACTTTAACGTTACTAAATCCCATGGCTTTAAACATCCACCAGGCTCTAGCTGCACTGAATAACCCTGCATCTTCATAAATCACCACGAGTGAATCGTGATTCACTCCTGCTTTTTGCATCACCTGAGTAAATTGCTCTGCACTACACAAGGTATTGGGTAATGGGTTTGAGGTATCTGCGAGTTCTTTTTTGATATCAAATCGTTGTGCTTTAGGTAGCATAGCAACGGGCGAATACTCCCCTGCAGCTGAGGGGCGTAGCATACCTGCATCAAAAATAACTAAGTTAGTTTGCTCTAAACGCGCATGTAACCATTGTGCACTGACTATATTTTTCATCATCTTGCCAAATTTGAGGAAATGAAATAGCTATATATTATTACAGCCTGTTTATAAACAGAATTTAGACTGGTTACAAATTATAATAATGCTAAAATAGCCGCTTTGATATTTCTAAATAAAGTGAAATTATGCCAATCCCTTTTTACATTATCAATATGCAAGGCTGCGAAGACCGCTGGGAAACAACCCTAAAGCGACTAACCAGCCTGCACTTAAATGCTGAACGTTTTGAAGCGACCATTGGCAAAAACCTTAGTGAACAAGAAATCCTCAAGTGGTATTGCCCGAAAAAAAATAAAAAACGCTACAATCGCAACCTATCTGCAGGTGAAATTGGTTGCTATGTAAGCCATATGCGCCTTTGGCAAAAAATGGTCGATGAAAATATCGCTTATTGTGTTGTATTGGAGGATGACCTTTTCATTGAAGCTTCACTTAAAGATGTTGTTGACGCGGCGCTTAAATTAAAAAACTGGGATTTAATCAAGCTATCTGATAATCGAAACTTTCCATTTATTGACAGTACGTTATTAGAAAACAGCCTAACAGTTGGCAACTATAAAAAGGCACCTAATGGCACTCAAGGCTACATCATTTCACTAAGCGGCGCTAAAAAGCTACTGCAAAGAAAACCATTTTTTAGACCGGTGGATGTCGATATGCAGTTTCACACTGAAGTAGGCCTAAATATGATTGGCATAAAACCCTACCCTGTTGCCGAAGATCGAAGCTTTATTAGTGAAATAACAAGCGCTAATGCAGGCTCCCATTCCAACCGCAGTACATTTATCAGAAATTTAATTCATAGATCGAGTATTCATATGCAAAGACGATATAAAACGGCAGATCTTGCTAAGATTACAGGTGAGTAATACTCAAGCATGTTTTTACATGTATGCATTTGATTATAAAAATTAAATCTTAATAATTTCGCCACGCAGTGGCGCCATTTTAGCTAAAATTTTATTTTGCACTGTATGTGGGATATTTTGCTCGTTCATTGCATTTATTAATAAATCGACAACGTGATTGAAGTCTTTTTCATTTATATTCATACCTGTATGAATCGCAACCATCGAGTCGCCTTTGTATTCACAAGGGCCGTCCACCAGCGAACATAAGTGGCTAATAAATCCTTGTCGAAAATGGCTAATATTACTGTGTTCAAAGTAATGAAACACCTGTTTATCATTGCCTATTTGAACAATAAAACTGTCAGTTAACTTTTCAAGCCCAGCTTGTTCGCCTAGCTGCTGATACAAAGAGGTATTAGGCTGAGCAGCACATCCTGCAAGTAAGCTTAAACAGCAAAAAGTAAATACACTCAGTTTCATTACCAATACCCCGTTACCGATAAATACCAGCCGGTTTGTTTATCAACACCAGCAATCCGCCCTAAGTCTAAATAGGCCGCCGTTACACTGACGTGTTTATTTGGCATCCACGCTATAAATAAATCGCGCCAATCTTGTTCGCCTAAACCTAGGTTATTGGCTTTTTGTCGATACTCAATGCCAATAGCAAGTTCACGACTTACAAACACCGCACTACTTGCTTCTAGTAAAATATGGCTACCTTCATTAGCCCCTCCATATCCTAAAAGCCCTAACTGATTGGCTTTACTGTAACGGGTGGTCACATTCCAAAACCAGTTGTACCCAGCAAGTGCGCCCAAATGTAATTTACTGGCTGCTAGGTACACATCTGTCCCACTGGTATTTTTTGCGCCAACCAACTTTGCAACTGTGCCATCATCCAGTGATTTATGCTGTACACCCATGCTTAGCTGGGGCCACTTACTGTATACTATATCACCATATAAACGAATTTTTGCCCCAGAAATTGACTGCTCTATTTCTGTATTGAGCGCAGGCACATCAAACTGCTGCACTGCATAACTCAGTTCAACACGATTAAATAGGTTAAGCTGCATACCACAGGCATCTAGGCGGTAATCTGTTACATCAGCACGACTACAAAAGCCATTAACAGCCCATTCGTCCTCACTAGCATAACCTGCTAGCTGCGCCCAAGGAACTAACCCTCCTCCTGCACTGCCTTCAACTTGAGAGACACCCGGTGTTGCTAATAGTTTTCCCGTTGCAGCTACAGTTAGCGTACTGCAAAATAAGAGTGTCATGCTCAGTAAAAATTTAATGTACACCCTGATATTCCTCTAACCATTGTTCTAGTTGCTGTGCTTTTAAAGGACGACTCAAGTAGTAACCTTGTGCATGATCGCATTGCATTTCGTGAAGCAATGATAAAGACGCTGCCGTTTCTACGCCCTCGGCCACCACTGAAAACCCAAGTTGGTGCCCAAGTGTAATTGACGAGCGCACTATGTATTGATCTTTTTGTGACTCATGCAAAGTTAAAATAAAGCATTTATCTAGCTTAAGCTCATCAATAGGTAACATTTTTAATCGCCCCAATGATGTTTGCCCGACACCGTAATCGTCTAATGATATTTTAACACCGATAGTTTTTAAGTTCTCTAACGCTTTGATACCTTGAGCTTCATTTTCGATCATATCGCGCTCCGTCAACTCAATAGTGACGGAACTTGGGCTTACATGATATTTCTTTAAGGTCGCGACCAATAAATTATGAAATCCCGCATGCGCAATATCTTGGGCTGACACATTAATGGCTGCCTGTAAGTGAATCCCTTTTTTATACCAATCGGCTATTTGCGCAATAACTGTATCGACAACCCAGGCAGTTAGTTCCACAATTAATCCTGACTGCTCAGCTAAATCAATGAACACTTCAGGCGAAACCCAACTCCCATCATCACGTTGCCAACGAATAAGTGACTCAACCTTATCAATTTTCTGACTTTTAATATTCAACTTAGGCTGATAAGTCATAAACAGTTGCCCGTTATCATCATCAATCGCTTGTTTGAGCTCATCCAGCATGATTAAACGGTCTAAGTGCGCCTCATCTTCACCATCTTGGTAGTAATGTAAGCTTTGTTGGCTTGTTGTAGCCGCATCAACAGCAATGAGTACACGCCGCATTAAATCGTCCGCTTTAACGCCTTGTCCAGGGTACTGCACAATCCCAGCGTTAAAACGCAAACTTATTTTTAAGCTTTTAATCTGGTAAGGTGCCTGTAATTGCTCAATCAAATCGGCTACAGCACATTTTACTTGGTCAGCCTCCACACTGGGGTAAACCGTTAAAAACTCATCGCCGCCAATTCGTGCATGAAATCCACCAAGCTCATCAGAGAATTGACGAATACGGTTTGCCACCGCAATTAAACACTCATCTCCTACTTGCGGACCAAGCTTGTCGTTTATGTGTCTTAAGCCTTTTATATCAATAGCAACAAGCGTGTAGCATCTATCTTTAGTGAGCTGCTTTGCTAATAAATCTAACATAGCTGAACGGTTATAAAACCCTGTTAAGGTATCGTGATGTGCTTGAAAACTGATTTGCTGCTCACGCTTATTAATATCATTACCCATGTTATTAAAGGCGCTGACTAGCGTTGCTATTTCGCTGCTTTGTTTTTTACCTTCAAATTTAAAACGGTAGTCACCTTTGGCAAATTGCCTTGCGATAACCGCTAACTGTGTAAGTCCGCTGGTTAAGTTATTGGCCAGCAAACTACTGGTGATCACACCAAATAACATGGTTAATACGGCCAATGTAACTAGCGTTAGTAATAGCTGCTCAATATCTCGATAACTTGAAGTTAAATCAGCACTTAGTAGTAAGGTGACCGGATGTGATTGCAAAGACGGTAAAGCTATTTGTTGATTTTCATAGGCCAAGTACTCAGCAAAAAAACGAGCTGTAGTTTTATCTTCAAAGTATTCTATAGGTTGAAATTTTTCAGATTGAGGTGCAAACGAGCTTGCTGCAAAATCATCTAACTGCGCAACAAAGCTAACCTCCATACCGGTTAAGCTTTTCAGCTCAGTAGCAACAGCCGACGTGATTTTAAAGCCGACCAAGCTGTAAGCGATAGTTCTTGGAGTTTTAACGGGCAATAATATCACTTGATAGAGCTGGTTATTTAACACCACAAAGCTCGATTGTTCAGAATTATTTAATAACTCATCCATCAAGGGCTGTAGGTTATCTGCAAAATTTTGTGCATTCACATTAGCAGACACTAACCGCCCCGATAAATCGAGCAACAGCATTAAATCGGCATTGATCCGTTGGCTATGATTGTATAGCACACTACTAATGGTGGCTGCATCGCGAGTAGCAACTGCTTGCTTAAAACCAAAATCAGCGGTTAAAACCTTTGCAGCAGTTAATAGCAAGCTCTCTTTTGATTTTAAATATTGCTTATAAACGCTTTGCGCAACCGTTATATTTTGCTGGACTTTTTCTGCCTGAAACTTACTCGTAGACCACCAAAAACTCACTAAGCTGAGTAAAGTTGTAAGTAACACCAAGCCAACGCATAGCGTTGTTATACGGCTACGTAAATTATTGCCCATTACCTTCCCTAAATTGACTGCCAAAGGTGTTACGTGGTGCAGGCATAGATGTATTAATAGCGATTAATACTGGGTTAGTTGATTCTATATCAAACAGCTTTTTATTATCCAAAGGAGCTGTTTGCAGCGAATGCCAGATACTGGCTTGCACAGGAAAAGAGTCAACTTGTAGTTTTATCTGGCCTTGCTCGTTGCTGGTATACACATGATTACTGTTAGCAACATAAATATAGCCCACCATAGAGTCGTGGATGTTGCAGCCAAGAACAACAACCCCTTGATTATCAAACTTAATGGGTTCTTCTGGCTGGCCAGAATAGAGCTTTAATTGAAAAGGCTTTGCTTTTGAAAAAGAATATACATGGTGGCGAATATTATCGCTATTTGGAAAGTTTACGTACTGACCTTGACGTACAATAAGCAGCTGCGGTGAAAACTGTTTATCAACTTGATCCATTACCACCGTGGGTAAATTGCCCGTAGCTTTTGAGGAAGGTAAATGATTTATTTCTACGACAGCATTAGGCAATACTTGGCCATGCTGATCTTTAATAACCAAATTAATGGTATTGCCAAACGCCGATACACTAAACAATGCACCCAGTACTAATAAATAACGACGTTTTGCAATAACTTGCATTGCTCGCTCTAACATAATCACACCTAAATATTCACCATAGGTTAAGTTAATTAGAGACGAGCACTAATTGCAAGAATTATAGCTCAGTTACTAAAAATAAATACTTTTTCACTAGTTGAAACAAGCTTTATCATTAAGATTAACTTGCTCGTTAGTGATTAATTAAACCGTAGTCAGTATCTAAAATTGCAATCACTTCTTGGCGCGGATCATTGGGTATAACGATCTCTTTACCGACAATTTTGCTAGCAATACCCACATAAGTGTCAGACACTTCAAGCATTACTGACTCAGGTAAAATATAATCTTTTGCTAGCTGCTCACGCTCAGCCATACGGTCTTTATTTAATAATACATCACTCTCTGGCACGTTATTAATTAACAGCTGACGGAAGCCTTCCTTTGAGTTTTCAACAATTTTGCCATTCTTATAAGATGCTTCATCCCAAATACGCGATGAATCTGGTGTCCCTACTTCATCAATATAAATAAGCTGCTGAGCACCATTTAAATCTTCTACGTAACCAAATTCAAATTTGGTATCAACGAAAATCTGGCCAAGCTTAGCTAACTCATTACTAATTAGCTCGAACCCTTCTACCAATAATTTTTCATATTTGGTGACATCGTCAGTCGATTTAAAATTGAAAACATCTAAGTTGTTCGTAATATTTTCACGCGTAATATTTACATCATCAACGGCAGGAATATCAGCCACCCCTTCTATAATACCTTTAGTAGAAGGAGTAATGAGTACTTGCTCAAGCTTTTGATTCGCTTTTAAGCCCTCTGGAAGTTGCAAACCACAAAAGTGTCTTTCGCCTTTGGCGTAGTCGCGCCACATGCTGCCGGTAATATATTGACGAGCAATTGCTTCAACTTTAACTGTACTGGCTTTACGAACAATCCATACGTATGGGTGAGGAATATCAACAATATGATTACCCGCCAAACCGGCTTCATTAAACATGTTAAACCAATGAGCAGCCACTGAGTTTAATGCAATCCCTTTACCAGGAACGCCATTTAGGCCATTTTCACCTTGCCATATGCAATCAAAAGCAGAAATTCTGTCTGAAATAACCATAATGGCCAATTCAGTATCGGCAGGAACGTTATAGCCTTTTTCATTTATTAAGCGTTTACTATCTGCATCGGTCAACCAATAAACTGAACGCACTTTGCCACTGTGTACTTTACCTTTAGTACGAATGGGTAAGTCATCGTTTACGTCTAAAACTTTATAGCTAGTCATGCTATCTCCGGGGTTTGGCATGCTCAAAGAGCAAAGTATGGAATTGGGGTTAGGCGCTCTATAATAATCTAGGCAACCACAAAGCTCAATCTTAGGCTAAAAACAAATCATCTCAGAATATTTATCTAGCTGGCGCATTGGGGTAAACTTGCATGATTACTTGCCCTAAGGAGCTAGCTTGAACTATTTAACTGCCACTAAGAATAAGAAATATTTAATGTATATTTCTCAAAATTATTCCTATGCTATTTTAAGGCCTTTGCAAGCAGAAATATTAGCTCAAGGAGGGGAAGTTAAATGGTTTTTAGAGGGTGATGAAGTAGACCCTAAGTTTTTAAAATCAACTGAACATCGCCTTGAATCAGTCAAAAGTATAAAAGATTGGGAGCCAGATGCTGTTTTCATACCAGGCAATACTATTCCAAGCTTTATTCCAGGAAAAAAAGTAGCTGTATTTCATGGTTTTAATTCTGGAAAACTAAATAGAAAAGGTAAAGAAGACCACTTCAATATTAGAGGTTGTTTTGATTTATATTGTACACAAGGACCTAATACGACTTTAAGGTTTCAAGAGCTTGCTAAAAAGCATGGCTTTTTCCAAGTTTCAGAAACTGGCTGGCCCACACTAGATCCTCTGTTTAATGATCATGCAAGTAATCCTTATTTAAGTAAAGACTCTCGCCCAACGGTGTTGATCTGCTCTACATTCTCAAAACGCTTATCTCTTGCACCTAAACTTTATGAACAAATAAAACACTTTAGTGAAAGCGGTAAATGGCGACTATTAGTTCAGTTTCATCCAAAGATGCAGCAAGAGTGGGTTGATAAATACCAAGCGTTGAGTAATGACAATCTAACCTTTGTTGAAACAGACAATGTTATTCCTTTATTACAATCTGCTGATGTAATGCTGTGCGATACTTCATCCATACTACTGATGTTTTTAATACAACGAAAACCGGTTGTAACGTTTTGCAATAAAGCACCTGAAAAACACTTACTTGATATTACAGATAAAAATAACGTTGAAGCCGCAATAAACTATGCACTAACTTACCCAAAAGAACTGGTGGATAATATTGAAGCTTTTTGCCAAGAATTACACCCATACGCAGATGGTAAGTCAAGCCAACGAGTACTTTGCGCAACCAATGAACTGTTGCATAGTGATGAAAAGCTCAAAGCTAAACCGCTTAATCTTATTAGACAATTTAAAATGCGCAAAAGACTTAACTATTGGAGTTGGTAAGCCGTTATGATCAACCTTGAGAATGTATCTTTTAAATGGCATAAAAAAGCAGCCAGCCCCACTCTCACTATTGAGCAACTCGCCATTGATGAAGGTGAACATGTTTTTTTACATGGACCAAGCGGCAGTGGTAAATCTACCTTACTGGCACTACTGGCAGGCATTAATGTAACCACTAGCGGCCAACTTTGTGTTTTGAACCAAAACCTAAGTGCGCTTACCAATGCACAGCGCGATGCATTTAGAGCTGATCATATTGGCTATATTTTCCAAAACTTTAATTTACTACCTTATTTAACCCCATTAGAAAATGTATGTTTAGGATGCCAATTTTCGAAAAAGCGTCAGCAGCACGTACTCAACCAAATTGAGAGTTTAACCAAAGAAGCTGCCCGACTTCTCAACGCACTTGGGTTAGAGCCGCACCTTCATAATCAAAATGTTGCCACTTTAAGTATTGGGCAGCAACAGCGAGTTGCTGCAGCACGTGCATTTATAGGCAGTCCTGAACTTATCATTGCCGATGAGCCTACTTCAGCACTTGATACGCAAAATCGTGAAAGCTTTATTAAGCTGCTATTTGAACAAGCAAAAAAAAGTAACAGCACGCTTGTTTTTGTCAGTCACGATGAAACATTAAAGCCACTCTTTAGCCGCACAATCGACTTAGTAAATTTACAAGGTGATGTATGATTTTATTTAAACTTGCCTATAAAAGTTTGCTAAATAGACGTGCCAGTGTATTACTGACATTGCTCACTATTGCGATTAGCGTCATGTTATTACTCAGTATTGAGCGCGTTCGCATAGATGCTAAAAGTAGTTTTAGTAATACCATTTCGGGTACCGATTTAATTGTTGGCGCACGTACTGGCGATATTCAATTACTACTCTCCTCGGTGTTTAGAATTGGCCACACTAATAATGGGGTAAGCTGGCAAAGCTATCAATACATAACAAAACAACGCGGGGTTAAATGGAGCATTCCTATCAGCCTTGGTGATAGCCATAAGGGCCAAGCAGTTTTAGGCACCACACTTGATTATTTTAAGCACTATCGATTTGCTAAAAAACAGCCCTTAGCATTTACACAAGGACAGGCTTTTTCTAGCATCAATGAAGTTGTTATAGGGAGTGAGGTTGCAAGTAAACTGGCCTATAAAATTGGTGATGAAATCGTTATTTCTCATGGTATGGGCAATACTAGCTTTCATCATCATGACGATAACCCCTTCAAAGTTGTTGGTATTTTAAAGCCTACTGGCACCCCTGTTGATAAAACATTGCATGTGCCGCTGGCGGCAATTGAATTGATTCATGGTGGCGGCCATCATGATCATGACGATCATCATGACCACTCGAGTCACGCACTAGTTGGCCATCCAAAAAAAATTACCGCCTTTTTAATGGGCTTCGACTCACCGCTTTATACGCTACAAATTAGGCGTAACATAAACCAATTTAAGCCAGAGCCTTTATTAGCGATTATGCCTACAGTCACACTAAAAGAGCTTTGGGAAATGCTGGCAATAATAGAAAAGATCCTATTGCTATTTTCATTTGTGGTGGTCATTATTAGCTTGCTCGGTATGTTAACCACACTGCTGGCTAACCTTAATCAACGCCGCAGAGAACTGGCAATATTGCGTTCTGTGGGCGCCCGCCCTTGGCAACTATTTTCACTGATCAGTATAGAATCACTGCTCACTACCTTTTTAGGTTGCTTAGTAGGCTGCACTCTATTTTATGCGCTTATGGGCACAACCGCGGGTTACTTACAAAGCCAAGCAGGAGTGAGCATTAGTATCAGTATGCTCTCTGACTATGAACTCACTTTGATTGGCGTTATTATGGCTGCGGGATTCATTATTGGCTTGATCCCTGCTACACGCGCTTACTTTTATTCTCTTAGTGATGGTATGAGTATAAAAATATAAACTTTAGGATGATCATGACGTTGTTTAAAGTAACTACACACTCTTTAATGCTATTAAGTGCAGTACTAATTAGCTTTGCTAGCATTGCAAATCCCCCGAAGGAAATTTTTTGGGAAGACTTGATCCCACAAGGGCATGTGCAAATAGATACCCAAGCACAAGCTAATCACGAAGGCAGTGAGCAAAACTGGGTGCAACCTGATTTGGACGCACCGGTTGTTAAAGCGCTTGATGGGCAGTCTGTTAGCTTACCTGGTTTTGTTGTGCCACTTGAAGGTGACAGCGAACTTATTACCGAGTTTTTATTAGTCCCTTACTTTGGTGCCTGTATTCATGTGCCACCCCCACCGCCAAACCAGCTGGTTCATGTAACTATTAAAGGCGGTGTGCCCATCGATAGCTTATATGATGCGATTGTTGTAACGGGCGTTATTAAAACGCAAACTTGGTCTGGCGAAATAGCCCAAGTGGGTTATCAAATGCAAGCTGTCGGTGTTGCTCCCTTTGAGCTTTAATTCTTAAAATAAAAACCCACTTTTCAAAGTGGGTTTTTATTTTGTTCTATCAACCACCCGTTCTTATATCTCGTTCAAGTTCAGGCTGCGTTTTCACTGGATGACAAGTCGACTTCACCGTGCTCTTATTGCTTTCATCTTCGTCAGAGCTATCTTGTGCTGTTGCCTCAAATTGCATTGAAATAGAAATCACTTATTGTGCATCATCAGGCCAATAGCCTGATTCATCAGATAATGGGGCCGCACTTAACAGCCTACTGCTACACAGTGCTATTAAAACAGTGAGTAAAGGTAAAGCCTTCATTTTTTATCTCCTAAGCTAATTAACGCGGTCCTGCCGTTACTGTGATCTCGGCTGTTTGCAAAGAGTGCTGATGTAAGAAAAACCCTGTAAGTGCACTTGTTGCTCCTTGTGGAACAGCTAATTTTTCTACATCCAATGCATACACTTTATAGGTATAGCTATGCTTGCGTCCTTCTGGTGGACATGGTCCAAAGTATCCCGGCTTACCCATATCTGTATAACCTTCAATGGCTCCTTTGGGCAAAGTCGTTGAAGATAATGAGTTACTAGTAAAAGGAATATCATGTACTACCCAGTGCCAAAAACCACTGCCAGTTGGTGCGTCATTGTCATACACTGTCACGGCAAAGCTTTTGGCTTTTTTAGGCGCATTTTGCCATTTAAGTTGTGGTCTAACATTACCCCCCTGACAACCAAAGCTATTCCAATATTGCTCACTCTTTATTGCCTGCCCTGGCTGTAAGTCAGGGCTCGATAAACTAAATTCAGCCGCAAAACTGGCGCTACTAAACAGCCCGCTGATTAGTAAAGTAACTGCTGAGTTTGAAAAGTTAACCATTTTCAGTCCTTATATTTTTCAGTTAAAACGAAAGTTACTTTTGATACGCTGGGTAATCGGTATAACCTTTGGCTGTACCTCCAAACAATGTTCTCCCATCGGTAATGGTGTTTAGTGGCAGTTGCTCTTGAATACGATACGGTAAGTCTGGGTTAGCAATAAAACGGCGACCAAATGCAATATAATCAGCAAGACCTTGTTCAATAAGCTGCGCACCTGAATGCTCGGTATAATTACCGGCAACAATAATTGCGCCACTAAAATACTGACGAAGTGCGACTCTAAACTCTGGTGTTACACTAGGTGCATCGTCCCAGTCCGCTTCGGCAAGATGAATATACGCAATACCAATTTGCTCAAATTGCTTTGCTGCCAATAAAATAGTGCCAATTGCTTCACTATCACCCATACCACGCTGAGTGATAAAAGGCGCTAATCTAATACCCACTTTATGAGCGCCAATGGCATTACTAATTGCGCCAATAATTTCACAGGCAAAACGAATACGGTTTTCTTGGCTACCGCCATATTCATCTGTGCGTTTATTTGCTGAGCGTCTTAAAAACTGATCAATTAAATACCCGTTACCTCCATGTATTTCAACGCCATCGAAACCAGCCTCAATCGCGTTAATTGCCGCTTGCTTATAATCATTTACTATTTCTTTAATTTCTTTAACACTTAGGGCTCGTGGGGTTGGGCAGTCAAGCATCCGTCCTTCTCCATCATCGCCTACCACCCAAACTTGTGCATCTGGGGCAAGTGCAGATGGGGCAACTGGCGTTCCATCATGATGAAATGAAGAGTGCGACATTCTACCAACGTGCCAAAGTTGTAAAAATATTTTACCGCCTTCTTTATGCACAGCTTGTGTTACTTGCTTCCAACCTTCGATTTGTTCTTGCGTGTAAATACCTGGCGTAAATGAGTAACCTTTGCCCTGAGCAGAAATTTGTGTTGCTTCAGAAATAATCAGTCCTGCAGTAGCACGCTGCGCATAATAAGTGGCCATTAGTTCAGTAGGAATATCGCCCGGTTGCGCAGTTCGCGAACGGGTCATAGGTGCCATCACAATTCTATTTTGCGTAACCATGCCACCGAGGGTTTTAGCTTCAAATAAGGATTCTATAGACATAACTAACTCTCTTATAAATAATGTTTATCTGGATTTAAATTAAATTTCATCACTGCTAAATAGCATTTCGACTTTCATCTCTTCAGGCCCAGGTATAAATACTTGATGCTCTAGGAGCTCTGGCACGGTTCGCTCGAAATAACTTATACCTGTTTGCGCTAAGCGACTTTTCAATCCTTGATAACCTATGCTACGAATGGCAATGTGATCTACCACTCCTCGGCCTTGGGTTTTGCTGTTTAATGCTGATAAGTAACCCTGTTGCGCTTTATTACCAGCGGCATTAACCAGATGAATCAAAGCAACGTTATCGCTGCCGTATAGCCACGCTCCCTCGAAAGGAAAAGGCGGACGATACCCTTCACTTAGCCCAACTGAATTAATAAAGAACCGTCGCATCGCCTGGTAATCACAACTAGAAATTAATACATGATCTAAACGCATAAACTTTCTCTGTTGATAATGAGTACAACCAGTTTAACTATTTACTTAAATTTGATAATTGAGTTAATATCAAAAACACTATTCATTAATACTGAATTATAAAGAGTGAGGAACGATGGCTAAGATTGATGATATGCAGCTTTTTGTTCATGTGGTGCGCTCTGGCGGGCTTGCTGCAGCTGGGCGAAAAATTGGTTTATCGCCTGCGAGTATGACGGCACGTATCAACCAGCTTGAAAATCACTATCAAACCCGACTCTTAATACGTAATACTCGCAGTATTAAATTGACCGAGGCTGGAGAGCAATTTTATCAAGGCTGTTTAAGAGTAATTGCTGAAATTGATGCCACAGAGCAAAGTATTCAGCTTAGTAAAAACACCCTTTCGGGTAGTCTCAAAATAACCGCACCCTCTGACTTTGGTAAACAGTTTGTTGCCCCTGCAATAGCTAAATTTGTAGCACAAAACCCACAAGTTAAACCACACCTGCATTTAACCGATGGCTTAGTCAATTTAGTTGAAGAAGGTATTGATATTGCTATTCGCTTTGGAAACTTACCCGATAGCAATTTGATTAGCCGAATGATCAAGGCCAATCAACGTGTGTTATGTGCTTCAGCTGAATATTTAAAAATACATGGCCAACCTTTGCGGCCAAGCGATTTATTAAATCATCGCTGCCTAGTAATGGAGCGATTTGGTCAATCGATGAATGATTGGCATTTTAAAGATCAAATAATTCGCGTCCCTGTGGCTATGAGTAGCAGTGATGGTGCGGTGATCAGACAATGGGCAATTGATGGTGCCGGGATTGCTCTAAAATCAATGGTAGATATTAGCGATGATCTGACAAAGGGTCATTTAGTGACACTACTTGATGACTATATTCTCGGTTTTAGTAATAAAGATAAACAACAGATTGGCTTACAGTTTCTTTACCCATCAAGGCAATTTCAGCCACGACAAGTTGTCGCATTTATGGATTTTTTTCAGCAGCAAATTTAAATAAACAGCCGACAAAATAAAACCTTGAAAGCATGCACTTCCAAGGTTTTATTTGTAGTATTTGGCAGTAATAAAATTAAGCCGTGCCACCCACTGTTAACTGATCAATTTTCAAACTTGGTTGGCCAACACCTACTGGTACACTTTGACCATCTTTACCACAAACACCTACGCCTTTATCAAGCGCTAAATCATTACCTACCATAGAGATTTGTTGCATAACCTCAGGGCCATTACCAATTAATGTTGCCCCTTTAATAGGCTGAGTAATTTTGCCATTTTCAATTAAGTAGGCCTCTGAGGCACTAAATACAAACTTACCTGAGGTGATATCCACTTGGCCACCACCAAAATTAGGGGCAAACACGCCTTTTTTAACCGTGCTGATAATATCAGCTTGGCTATGCTCGCCACCTAACATATAAGTGTTGGTCATACGTGGCATTGGTAAATGCGCGTATGACTCACGACGTGCGTTACCTGTTGGGTTTACCCCCATCAAACGCGCGTTCATTTTATCTTGCATATAGCCTTTTAAAATACCGTTTTCGATAAGTACGTTATAGGCTGCAGGCGTGCCTTCGTCATCCACATTAAGTGAACCACGACGATCAGCCATAGTACCATCATCAACCACAGTACATAGCTCTGAAGCGACTTTTTGCCCTACTTTACCGCTAAACGCAGACGCGCCTTTACGGTTAAAGTCACCTTCTAGACCATGACCGACTGCTTCGTGTAACAACACGCCTGGCCAGCCATTACCTAATACTACTTCCATAGTACCCGCTGGGGCATCAATAGCTTCTAAGTTTACCTTAGCTTGACGAACGGCTTCTTCTGCAAAGCCCATCCAACGCGGCTTGCCATCAACAAGCTCTTTAAAGTAACCATAGTCTAGGCGTGCGCCGCCACCAGCACCGCCACGTTCACGGCGACCATTCTTCTCTAGCAATACAGAGCAGTTTAAACGGATCAGTGGACGAATATCGGTAGCAAAGGTGCCATCACTGGCTGCAATTAATACTTCTTCGTATACCGCAGACATTGAGCTAATAACTTGCTCAGCATCAGGGGCTAATTCGCGGATATAATTTTCAAGCTCACGTAACAAATTAACTTTATCGGTATCGCTCATGCTAGAAATTGGTTGATGCGGTGAAAACTGCTGTTTTGCAGCCACATCACTAAATACTTTAACCGCTTTATCTTCACCGGCATCGGCAATACTACGTGCAGCCGTGGCTGCTTTGTTTAACGCTTCAAGATTGATTGCATCTGAATACGAAAAACCGGTTTTTTCACCACTAACAGCCCGTACGCCAACACCACGCTCAACATTATAAGACCCTTCTTTAACAAGGCCGTCTTCTAATACCCAAGACTCATGATGACTCGATTGAAAATAAAGGTCGGCATAATCAACTTTGTGCTGGTGAATATAAGCTAATGTTTTTTCGAGTTCTTCTCGATTTAGCTGGCTGTCGTGTAATAAATGCTGTTCAACCGAATTCATAATAATGGCTCTCTAAATCGTTGGTGAGATTGCAGCGGCATATCTCGTCTAATTTTGTGTAACTGGTTCAAATCTACGGTACAACTAATAAAACCAAGCCCTGTTGGTTTTTCACTTAATGTTTCACCCCAGGGCGATAACATCAGGCTGTGACCATAAGTTTGTCTACCGTTTTCATGTGTTCCATATTGCGCTGCAGCAATAACATAACACTGAGTTTCTATGGCACGTGCTGCAAGTAGCGGCTGCCAATGCGCTTTACCTGTAGGCACAGTAAACGCACTGGGTATTAATATAATTTCTGCGCCTTTGCGAACTAAAGCATTAAATAAACCAGCAAAGCGCAAATCATAACACACTGTTAAACCAATTTTACCAAAGGGAGAATCAACAACCACAATCTCATCGCCCGCTTGAGTAAAATCGGACTCTCGGTAGCTGCCGGTCTGGTCATCTACCTCAACATCAAATAAATGTATTTTGTTATAACTTGCAACAATATCACCTTGGTTATTAAACAAGTGTGAGGCAGCGTAATATTTATGTTGGTTATAGGGCTCTGGCATGGTGCCAGCATTTAACCAAATATTGTGTTTACGGCACAATTCACTGATTTGCTGTTTATATTGCTCAATACGCTGAGACACTAACAACGTATCACCAGCGTGTTTACTAAACACTAAAAACGCTTCTGGTAAACATACTAACAAAGGCCGCGTGCTTGGTAATTCAGCTAAGGCTTGCTTTAAGGTGGCAATGTTATCATCAGGATTTAAGCCTGAGCACATTTGTAATGCAATAATCGCAGGTGTTGTACTTATAAGTGATTTACTCATTGCGCTGCGCTCACCTCAGCATCTTTAAGCTTTAACTCTGAAGATGCTTGCGGCTGATTTTGTGCAGCTTGTGGCAAGGTCACCTCTCGGCTCTTACGATCTAACTCTTGTACCTGAGGATCGTTCATTTTGCCCGTCACTTTAAAGTTGATCTCTGAGATCACTCGCGCAGAATGAATCACTTTATCAATAGCTAAAGCTGCAAGCCCCGTTACTGGGTTAACCATCCAAGCCACAATTACTGGAATACTCGAGGTTACTTGCGGTGCTACTGCTAAGTCGTAGTCAATTTCGAGAGTATTTAAATTTGCATACCCTTTAATAGAGAGATCGGCAGGCACCCCATCCATTTTAGTATCTTGGGTATAGGCAATGCCTTTATCTATCTGCATCGTGCCTTTCATACTGTTATAGAAAAAACCTTTAGAAAATACATCTCTAAAATCAAGCTTTAACTTACGCACTAATGAATCAAGGCTTAGTAATGAAAATACCCGTGCGCCCCCATCACTCACCTCAGTTAAGTGGCCTTCGCCTAGATCCCAACTAATTTCACCGTCTAAACTAGCAATATCTAAGTTATAAGGTGCCGCTTGCCAATTTAATTGATAATTTAGATTGGCGTTTGAGTCTTTAATAGTGGTGGTAATATCAAATTCATTAAATAAGGCGCCAATATCATCACTTTTAAGTTCGCCGCTCATTGCCGTTAAACCATTTTGCCATTGCCCTTTAGTGCGCAATATATGATCGCCTTTATCCACCACTAGCTCAGAAATAAGCAGTTTTTTACCATCGCCTAACAATGAGGCGCTGACTTTATCTAGCTGATAATGGCTAATCTTACAGTCGGCACACTCAAACTCAATAGCAGGCAAATTTGTAAGCCATGCAAGTTGTTCAGGAGATGATTTTTCGCTCGGTTGCTCTGTTTCAGCCTCTAAAAAATTAAGCCTTAAATAGTCACTGTTTATTCGAATCGGCTGACTTGATTGCTCGCTGGGAATGAACACTTCTGCTCGTAATTCTTTAGCATTGAGCTTTAATTGCAAGTTATTATTTAAGGGCGACAAACGCATATCAAAATCATTAAACTGCATGTCACTCACATTAAAAGAGTTAATATTCGCAACAACCTCATACAAAGGCGGCATAATACCTGGCGATTCACTCTCTGGCTGCGCTTTAGCTGCATTAATAATTTGATCAATTAAATCAATCCAAGGTAATAACTCACTTTGCGCTAAGTTAATACTTACCGCTAAATCTTGCGCGTTAAGCCCTAAATCTTTGTTGCCAATTATAAAGTGGGCGTTATTAAACTGTGATTTAGTATTGTCTAGAATGGCATTAAAATAAACTAGCTGATCAACGTTTGCGGTGATCAAATTAGATATATCATCACCTTGAATAACCGCACTCAGTGGCCAAGCTTGCTCACTGTTTTTTGTATATGCTCCAGGTAAAGAACTACTTAAGCCAATAAGTGGCGATTCAACTTGGGCACGATAGTTGAACCCTTGCTCGGTAAAATTAAGCTCCAAAGCAATATCAACATCACTTTGCCCACTTAAGTAACCATCTAAAATGCCTTGACCATGGTTTATGAGTGTTTGTGCATCAAGCTGAGCATTTATACTTATATTAGCGCGATAATCCTCTTCGTTTGCGTCACTATTGTAGTTAATAGTTAGTGGCATACCAAGCCATGTAGCCGTTGCATTTGTAAGGTTTATTTGTTGATTATTAAAGCTAAGTTCACCCTTTAAATGCTCAAGAGAAATACCAGGCGCAGAAATGTAGAGAGGTGAGTCGAGTAAATTAACCTTACCACTGACACTGGCTCCCCCCTCAAATTGTGAACCTATTAGCAATTCAATATTTGCACTTGCAAGACCCTGTCCTTGCACAACATTAAAAATATCAGCTAATGGATTTGCTAAAGGCGTAGCGGCAAAAAAATCGTGCATCTTTTCAAGCTCTGCTTGCTTATCAATACTAACTACCAACGGCGCATCGCCCATTAAGTCATCAATACTTACATGGACACTACTGCCAATATCAAGATTTACCAGTTGGCCTTGCTGACTATATATGTCCATTCGCTCATTAGCAAAATGCAGCTTTACATTGGCATTAGTTACTGCTGGCCAATCGGGATCGAATTGATAGGTGGCATTGTCTATTTGTGCTATTACATCAAACTGCCCTGAACCATCGTCAAATGGAAAGCCTGATAGTGGACCAGAAAATAACACCTGAGTATTTGATACTTCGCCTGCTTTTATTGCACCATTTAAATAACTAACTAAGTCAGGGCTCATTAACGTTAAAGGAAAATAGTGACCTGCAATACTGGCATCTGGTGCAAACGCTTCAGCATATAAATCTAAGCGTGGCGTATCACCCAAACTCAGCTGCATTTGTGCGCTTAAAGTCACCTCATTGTTATCAAGCCACAGGTTATCACTGCTAATATGCCAATCGCCTGAGCGCTTAGCTAAATCAAGCTCAATATTTAATTGGTTATAATCAATATTATTACTAAAACTAGCACCTGTAATTAAATGGCTGTTCTCACTAAAAATCGCAATGCGACCATACTGCTGATTAACCAGCCCATTAACTCTTAAAGATTGAGCGGCGGGTACAGCGTTTTTTTCTTGCCAGCTAATTTCGTCAGCATCAAACCATAGTTGCCATTGCCTTGCATCGGCAAACTCAAGGTACGCAGTCTTTATTTGTCCGCTAGGTTGGCGTGCTAAAAAGGGGGCTAAATCGGTAAAATTAGTCAACTCAGCTAAATCACTCAATAGCGCTAAATCAAGTTGCTGTAGCCATACTTTATTTTGCTTACCCAATAAGGCTTCAAATTCAAGGCTTGGCCAAGTGGTTTCACCGGTGCTAAATGCTAAGCCTGTGCTTTTTAATCGCCAGCTATTTTGCTCAGGGTATAAATGAAATCCCCCTTCACTTAGGCTTACATTTTGTGTTTGTTCATTGAGCTGCCAATTTACCGCGCTCGGTAACCACTGAACTTTTACGTCACTCACTAGGCCTTGCTCTAATCTAAGCCAAGCTTGTAAATTTAAATCGCTATGCAGTTGCTGCTTTTGAGTATTAATATATTGCGCTAACCAATTTGACACATCAACCTGATTAGCCTGCACATACAAATCACCCACCATTTGCTCTAAGGTTTCACCCTTAAGGGCAATGCGTGCATCAAAATTCCCCACCGAAATACCCGGTAATGCTAGACTGCCACTACCAAGATGTTGTTTATCTTGGTTTTGCCATACAATGTTTTCTAATAACAGCTTGCGTTCTTTGTTATCTTCTAATACAAAGTTGATACTGGAGTTTTCTATTGCAAAATGACCGGTTTCACCTAAAAATAGCCCTTCTATTAATTCTTTTTGTTCAAATGACACATCATCTTGGTTGCCGACAAATAAATTCGCGACATTAACCTTGGTATGAAAACCATTAATGACAAAGTAATTCGACTTAAGTTGAAGAGACTTTAAGCTTTCCCAAAGATTTAGCTCTAAACTGGTTTTCGCAATAGTTAAAGAAATAGGGGCGGTTTGGTTGTCTTTAAATGATAATTCTTCGAGCACTAGGGCTGGGCCATTACCTTGCCAACTTGCCGATATAGCGCCTATCGATAAGCTGATATCAAACTTGCTATCAAGGTAATTTTCTATGTCGCCTTTATAATCATTTGCGTAAGGTAAGGTGTATTTTAAAATAGAAACAATAACGGCCAGTAGCACCAAAATTACAGCGCTTATTTGCCATAATTTGCGTACACAAAAGAAACAGGCCGCTTTAAACTTCATTACATCATTACCACATCAAACTGCTCTTGGCTGTATAAGCTCTCTGTTTGAATATTAACTTGCTTACCAATAAATAACTCTAACTCTGCAAGGTTATGATATTCGTCATTTAATAGCGCTTCACATACTGCTGGGGATGCATAAACTACAAACTTATCAGCAGCATAAGCGCGATTAACACGCACTATTTCACGAAGGATTTCATAGCACACAGTTTCTACCGTTTTTTGTGAACCACGCCCTGAACATGCAGGACATACATCACACAGTATATGCTCTAAACTTTCGCGAGTTCGCTTGCGGGTCATTTCAACTAGTCCCAATGCCGACAAACCATTAATATTAGCTTTGGCACGATCTTTAGAAAGCGCAGATTCTAATGAATGCATTACTCGGCGTTTGTGCTCATCGCTGACCATATCAATAAAGTCGATAATAATAATACCGCCTAAATTACGCAGCCTTAGTTGACGGGCAATAGCTGAGGTTGCTTCAACATTAGTATTAAAAATAGTTTCTTCAAGGTTACGGTGACCAACAAATGCACCGGTATTAACATCAACCGTGGTCATTGCTTCGGTTTGATCTATGATCAGGTACCCACCAGACTTTAAAGTCACCTTACGATGCAATGCCTTTTGAATTTCACTTTCTACATCAAATAAGTCGAAAATGGGGCGCTCACCCGGATAATACTCAAGCACTTGCGATAATAACGGCACAAACTCTTCAGTAAACAGCTTAAGCTCTTGATAGGTCAGCTTAGAGTCAACACGAATGCGCTCCATATCTTCGCCCACGTAATCACGTAACGTTCTAAAAGCTAGCGTAAGATCTTCATGCAAAATACTCGCTTTGCTGGTTTTACGGCGTTTAGAAACTATTTTATCCCACAGTTTTTTTAAAAACGCAGCATCGTGACGAAGCTCAGCTTCACTTGCACCTTCAGCGGCAGTTCTAACAATAAAGCTGCCGTTTTCGTCGCCATATTCAGCAACAATTTTTTTAAGTCTAGCGCGTTCCTCTTCCGTTTCTATACGCTGACTCACACCAACATGCGTCGCATCTGGCATAAATACTAAATAGCGTGACGGTATAGTAATATCAGTGGTTAAGCGAGCACCTTTACTGCCCAGTGGATCTTTAACCACTTGCACCATAATGTACTGCCCTTGACGAACAAGCTCACGAATATCTTGGACTTTTTTAATTGGCTCGTCGTCAACACCTTCCACAATAGAAGCACTATTGACGATATCTGAGGCGTGTAAAAAGGCGGCTTTCTCTAAGCCTATATCAACAAAAGCAGCTTGCATTCCCGGTAGCACGCGACTTATTTTACCTAAGTAAATATTGCCTACTATGCCTAAATTACCAATACGCTCTAGCTGAATTTCTTGTAATACACCGTTTTCGATTAGGGCAACGCGACTTTCACTTGGCGTGACATTGATCAGTAGTTCTGTACTCATGCTACCCTCTTAAGAATGTATTTAATAATTGTTCTGTCTCATACAAAGGTAAGCCTACAACGGCAAAATAGCTACCCGAAATATGCGTTACAAAGCGTCCACCTAACCCTTGGATACCGTAACCACCGGCTTTATCTTGAGGCTCGCCCGTTTGCCAATAAGCGTCTATTTCTGCATCATTGAGTATTTTAAAAGTAACATCAGTACTGACAACACAGCTAAGTACTTTTTCTGGTGTGGCAAAAGCGATAGCAGTTAACACTTGATGAGTATTTCCTGATAAACGCTTTAAGGTGTGAGTAAAGTCTTGTTTATCTATGGGTTTACCTAAAGATTGATTGTCAATCACGACTACAGTATCGCTGCCTAAAACGGGGCGGTCGGTATACCCTTGCTCTACCCCCATTTGCGCCTTTAAACGCGCTAAGCGTTCGACATAATCATATGGGAGTTCGTTAACAAGCTGGCTTTCATCAGCATCAACACTAAATTGTGAAAATTCGACACCCAATTGGGTTAAAAGCTCTTTACGACGGGGAGACGCGGAAGCTAAATATACTGCGCAAGTCATTATCTGATCCTAAAGTGTCTACGGTATTTTCTAAGTAATAAAAATACCCATATCCAACTCAACATGCCTGTTAATACAGGCCATAAGTAATGTGGGCTAAAATAAACGCCAAGTAAAAAGTGATTTAACCAAAACTGCATTAAATGATAAAGCGTTAAAAATAAGCCAATTAAAAGGCTTTGTTGCCACAATGAAAAATTGCGAATTTTTTGAAAGTTACTTGCCGTAACAAAAATACATACCGAGTAGGTTAATGAGTTTACACCTAAAGAAGAGCCAGTCGCTAAATCAATCAATAACCCAACAACCCAAGCTGTGCCTATATTTAAGCGGTGCGGTAAAGCCAAAGACCAATACATAAGCACCAACAACACCCAGTCAGGACGAAATGGTTCAAGTGAAAAAGGTAATGGCATCAATGCCACTACCAATGCAAAGAAAATACTTAACGCAATTAATAGCGTTTGGCGGTTAATCATCTCCCATCAACTCCTGCTGATTTAGCCATAACACGACTAATAGTCGAATTCTGTCTAATTGAGCTATCGGCTCAGCAAATACTTGCGCAAAAGGTTGACCTTCATCACGGGTTATTTCTGTGATCACCGCAACCGGGTAGCCTTCAGGAAATGTGCCACCAAGGCCAGATGTAACCAGTACATCGCCTATACGTACATCTAAACTATGCGGCACATGCGACAGCTTCAGTACGTTAATTTTACCAATACCTTCAACCACTGTTCGCACATCATTACGCAAAATACGCACAGGAGTGGCGTGGGTGGTATCGGTAATTAATAACACTCGTGACGTGGTTGAGCCCACTTTAGTCAACTGCCCCACTAGTCCCATATCATCAATTACTGCTTGGCTTTCACTTAAACCATCGGTAGTTCCTCGATTTATCACCACTTGATGACTATAAGGATTTGAGTGAACAGAAAGTACTTGAGCAATAATTTTACGATTGGTATGTTTTGAAGACGAGCCCATTAATGCTCTTAGTTTTTGATTTTCTTTTGCTAAGAATTCATATTGCTGGATTTGTTCGCTCTGCAATACTTGCTTTTTTTTCAGGGCTTCATTCTCAGTGAGCAACTGCTCGCGGGTATGCAAACTCTTGGCGCTAAAGCTAAATACTTCGTAAGGCAGGTTGGCAACATAAATGAGAGGGGTGACTAAGGTATTCAAACTGGTGCGAATATTTTCACCACCCTTTGTGTATTTATCTCCAAGGATCAATACGATACTCAAAAGCACTGCGACAAAAAGTCGCAGTTGCAAAGAGATTGTTTTTTCAAACATTGATTTCATTAGTCGTAACTAAAAACGTCACCACCGTGCACATCAATCATCTCAAGCGCTTTACCGCCGCCACGAGCAACACAGGTAAGTGGATCATCAGCAACAACCACTGGAATACCAGTTTCTTCCATGAGTAGGCGATCTAAATCTTTTAGTAACGCGCCGCCGCCAGTTAATACCATACCGTGCGCTGAAATATCAGATGCCAGCTCCGGTGGTGACTGTTCAAGTGCAACCATTACTGCACTTACAATCCCCATTAGCGGCTCTTGTAATGCTTCTAAAATTTCATGCGAATTAAGTGTAAACGAACGAGGAACACCTTCTGCAAGGTTACGACCACGCACTTCGATTTCTACTGGTTCGTCTGTTTTAAATGCAGAGCCAATTTGATGTTTAATATTCTCAGCCGTGGCTTCACCAATTAAGCTACCAAAGTTACGACGAACATAATTAATAATGGCTTCATCAAACTTGTCGCCACCAATACGTACAGATGACGAGTAGACAACACCATTGAGTGAGATAATAGCCACTTCGGTTGTACCGCCACCAATATCAACAACCATAGAACCCGTTGCTTCTGATACCGGTAAGCCAGCACCAATTGCAGCAGCCATAGGCTCTTCAATTAAGTAAACTTCACGAGCGCCTGCACCCATCGCTGATTCGCGAATTGCACGCTTTTCAACCTGTGTAGCGCCACAAGGTACACAAATAAGTACACGTGGGCTTGGTCGCATAAAGTTATTGTTGTGCACTTGCTTAATAAAATGCTGGAGCATTTTTTCGGTCACATAAAAATCAGCAATCACACCATCTTTCATCGGACGAATAGCTTTAATATTACCAGGCGTACGTCCTAACATTTGCTTAGCTTCTGTACCTACAGATGCAACACTTTTAGGTCCACCAGCACGTTCTTGACGAATAGCAACTACTGAAGGTTCGTTTAATACGATCCCTTCTTCTTTTACATAAATTAGTGTGTTGGCTGTACCTAGATCGATCGATAGATCGTTTGAAAAAATACCACGGAGTTTTTTAAACATGAGGCTGGATGACCTTTGAAATTCGTTCTTATTTTAGTTGCGCTTACTTTAACATTCTCAATGTAATGAGCAATATAAAGCGCAGCCGTCTTTGTAATCATTAAAAAGAGGAAGCGTTTGCTTCCTCATTAAATATTATTGTTCGCTCATTAAGCGAAAGCCAATGTAATTAGCTCTAAAGTCTGGCGCTAGGATTAAACGCGTTGAGGCACGAGCAAGGCTAGGTGCAAAATTCCATGCGCCGCCACGAACCACTGCATTTTTTTTATTCTCTGTGCTACCAGTCCATTCCCATACATTGCCCACGGTGTCGTATAAACCAAATGCATTTGCAGAAAAAGACCCTACCGGTGCAGTGCGTTTGTTTGACCATTCGCTACCACACCAACCACAGTTTGCTAAGTTTTTACCAATTTCGTTACCCCAAGGGTATTCAGTATCTGTACCTGCACGCGCTGCATATTCCCACTCAACCTCTGTAGGTAGGCGATACGTTTGCGCTGTTTTATCAGAAAACCATTCTGCATAAGCTACAGCATCATTTTTTGTCAAACACACAGCTGGAAAATCACTAGTTTGCTCAAACCCAGGAGCTCGCCAGTTTAAGCTTGCTTCCCAAACGGGTTCGCCATTTAGATAATAAGCACACCCTTTGCCTTTTTCAGCTTCAGTCTTATATTGCGTTTCGTTTACAAACTTCTCAAATGCGCCGACAGTGACTTCTTTACTTTGCATAACAAACGCTTCACTAATCGTTTTTTCAACAACGGGACGCTCATTTTCCAGTCCATTGCCGTTAATATCGCCCATTTTAAATGTGCCAACAGGGATTACTACCGCTGACGAATCCACTGTTGGTGGCTGCGTATCAACTTCCATTCCTTTAGGGCAATCTGCTTGTATTATTTGCTCTCGCTTTTTAGTCGGTGCAGCAATCGACTCTGACTTTTTTTCTAACTTAGCGAAAAGTGTACGTGTCTTCTTTAAATCAATACGTGCTTTGTAAGGAACATAACCGTCTTTGCGTATTTCTAATTTGTGTAAACCACGCGGTAACCTTGTTACTAAGCGAGTTGAGCCAACACGAATGTCGTTAATAAAAACTTCATCGCCATGCACGTTTGAGCGCAAAGTTAACTGGATTAACTGATCTTTCTTTTGCTCAGCGACCACTTTTGGCTTTTTGTTAGCTGTTTTTGCAACAACAGCGACCGCCTTATTATCCGCATTATCGCTGAATGTTAACTGACTATCTGAAAAAGTAGTGCTATAAGCAGGCTGATAAGTATTTGTCAGCGGGGTACCATACTCTGAACAAAAACTGTTATTTACACTTAATAAGTGACACAAACGGCTACTGTTTACATCTCCACGCATAGTAACGCTTAAATTGACGTTGTAATCACCTTGCCCGCTAAAAGCGCTCTTAATCACATGGCTACTTAAAATCTGTACTTGCGCTCCTGCCATATCTCGCTTAGGTTCGACAAGACGTTTTTCGGTAAGGTTTTCAAATATTTGATCTAAAAAGCGCTTAGTCGCCTTTTTCAGCCCCATCTGCTGTCCGCGTTGCTCACATGCCGCTAGTGTTTCAGTACGCTTACAATTAAGGGTGTGGTCGACTTCAAGTGTCCCTTCACGGGTAAATTCGTTGCGCAATCGCTCTACACGCGCAGTGGTGTATTGCACTTTTAAACTTTCAATAGTGTTCTGAAGAGCATGTTTATCAGCGCGAATTTGCTCAATATCTTTTAGATGGGATGCAATTGCCGCCAATTGCATAGAGATATCATTTTTGTTTTGTTCTTGGTCAACAACGGCTTTTTGATAACGAGATTGCGCCTGCGTAATATCAAGCGATGGATTATTAATTAAGCGTCGATACATGTCATTCATCGCATCCAATGCTTGATTTTTTTCTTTATCAAGTTGTGTTGAACGCGCTCTAAGCAGTTCAAGCTGGGTTTGAAGCTGATTCTCTTCTTGTAAATATTTATCGAGCATCGTTGTTGAACGAGTGTATTCTGTTTGTTTCGTATTAATCTCTGATTCAATTCTATTTACAGTAGTTGTATCTTGTGCAAATACTGTGCTGGCAAAAAAGCTAGCAGAAATTAATAGAGATAAAGGAGCAATTCGCATATATTCCAGTCCCAAAAAAGCGGCAATTATTTGGTTATTATTATTTTTTATAATAAAACCTTATGCTATGTACTTGAAGCACAAAACACAAGCTTTGTTCATTTATTATCTCAGTTTACAACTATTATCCCGTTTCATGCCAGTAAATAACCGTTTCATTTGTACTAAATAGCTAATTTATTTAACAACACCGAGATTTATCTGCCTTTTACGCCCAAAAGATACCAATTTAGCGGCGCATACATATTTTTTAATTTGCTTAAGTAATAAAATTTGAGTCAAAATAACGCTATTAAACAGCACATTCACCATGTAACTAATAAAAAAGAGTGATAATGCCAATACAATTCAGTATTAATGAACATAGTTATTTACAACCAATTAATAACAAATTGCTAGCAGAAAAAAACATTACGTTAAACATCAAGCGTGATGATTTATTACACCCTGTTATTAGTGGTAATAAATGGCGTAAGCTCAAATACAATTTAGCTCGCATGCAACAACAAGGTAAAACAGAATTACTGACTTTTGGTGGGGCTTTTTCAAATCATATTCACGCGTGCGCAGCCGCGGGGAAAGAATTTAACCTAGTAACCCACGCAATTGTTAGAGGCCCTGAACTTGATCTCAATAATCCAACGTTAAAATTTGCAAAGCAATGTGGCATGCGATTACATGTAGTGAATCGATTAGAGTACCGACAACGAAATGAGAAAGCATATTTAACAGCATTACAGGCACGATTCCCCAATGCATATATCCTACCTGAAGGAGGCACAAACGAGTTTGCTATAGAAGGATGTAAAGAACTTGCCCAAAGTTTACCTGAGCATGACTACTTAATCTGTCCTACTGGCAGTGGTGGAACCTTGGCGGGCTTAATAGAGGGCAGCTCAAGTAAAAGCACTGTATTAGGTGTTGCAGTTTTAAAGCAAGCCGACTACCTGCGAGATGAAATACGGGCTCTTAGTCCTAAAGCAAAATCACAAAGTAATTGGCAGTTACTTACACAGTTCCATGATGGCGGATATGGTCGCTTTACTACTGAGCTATGGCAGTTTTGCCAGTACATGCAGCAGCAATATCAGTTACCACTGGAACCTATTTACAGCGGAAAAATGATGTATGCACTTTGGCAGCTCATTAACAACGACTACTTTCCCCTTGGCAGCAAAATTATTGCTGTTCATACAGGAGGGCTGCAAGGTTTGGACGGGCTAAAATATCGTGGACTTGTTTAACTAGCTAATGAAATGCAACTTGAGTGAAGTCGGGTAGTAATCCAGAGAAATACCCTCCTTGTGCAGTACTAACACCTATCACTTTTAAAAATTGCAATTCTTGATACGTTTCTACACTCGAGGCCACCACTGGCAAACTTAATAATTTACCAATATGCACAATTCCCCTGACAGATTTCTGCTGTAAATAATTATGATCTATGCCATGAACAAGTTCATGGGCCAAATTAAGCCCCGCTATTTGCTTGTTATGGGTGAAGTTAAATATGCTCTTACTACTTCTAACCTCATCAATAACGATATTAAAGTTGAGCGCTGTTATGGTCGAAAAAGCAGCCTGCAATCGATCTTGGCTATTTAAGAAATCAGCCTCATTTATCAAAAACTGTAACGTATGAAGGCTTTTCAACTCACTCATATGTTTACTTAGCCAACACCAAAACTCACTATTAAACCAGTTTTTAGGATGCAATTTAATACTAATAACAGACGATGACTTTTCTACTAGCAGCAACTTTTTAACTTGTATAACAACCGCTTGGTCAAGTAGTAACGCCTCATCCTCATTGTAAAACTGGCTTATATAATCTTGATTAAATAATTGTTTATTTGCCTTATCGCTACTTTTAATTAAAACATGATGTTTGATAATAGCGCCGCTATCCAACTCGTATACAGGTTGAAATAAAATCGCTAATTTTTGTTTTTCAACTCGCTGCGTAACAGGGTTTTTATTAAGCATTTGAAGATGGCTGCAATTGATTGCCAATTGATGATAATGCTGCACTCTACTTTGCATTGATAGTGTGAGTGACGATCTGGCAAGCTGATACACCATCACCTGATCAGCATTCGAGTAGTAAGTACACAAACCTAACTTTATACTCTCGTCAGCCACTCTAGGGGCTAAAATATGGGCTGCATTAAGCATGTATTGATGTAAGTATTTAGCGCAACTTTTTTTATCAATTGCACTAACCCCTGTGAAAGTAAAAGCAAACTTACCCGCTGTTAATTGCTTAACGGATATTACAGCAGTATTGGTAAAGTCTTTTGCTAGCAATACTTTAAGAGTCGCTGGTAAGTCCGTGTTTGTATCAAAATGGCATTCGCATTGAATGAGCGCAAATATATTATAGCCAATTATTTTCTGCTCCTTGACTACGTTTTCTAATACCGGTTGTGTAGGCTTTATTCTAGGCGTATGGCATACCTTTTTATAACCATCGTTTTGCTTGCGCTTCAACGTCACTGAACTATTTTTGGTCGCTTTAAACAATATAAAGCGCCTAGCAGCAAAAATAATGGCCAAAATAAACATATTCATTATTATAAATAGGTAGTTATAGGCATACCAGGTAGGCCATGAATATAACAGAATCCCTTTTGAATTAGAGCTGAAATAGTGCTTTTTCTGCTTTATATAAACAGAAACTTTATCTGGAGCCAGGGTAAAAGGTGTATTAGCTAAAAGTTGCTGCTCATTGGCTAACGGCTGCTGCAGTTGCTTAGCGAGCTCTATACCTGTTTGCTTATTTTGATGTTGTAAAACTAAATTTAAACCACTATTAAAAATAATAAATAGCATAAAACACAGAGCGTAAAATAAGGCACTAACGTAATTGGAAAACTGAAACTGACTGGCTTTCATAACTTACCCGCTCATTAAATAAGTTATTAAAGTGTTGTCTACTATTTGCAATTGCACAAGCCAATAATAAAAGTTTAGTAGCTGTTTTATTGTTAATACTTAATGTTTATAAACATTATATTTAGTGGTCAACAAAATTAGTAATGGCTTCATCTTTGTGCGCATAAATGGGAGTGCCGCCCTGCTTTGAAAACCTTAAAGCTATTTACAGCTTTTTAATGAGGAGTATTTACTCACTCAGCTGAGGATAAATGAGAGGGATAGTAATTATTATCAATAAAAAAAGCCCTGATTGCTCAGGGCTCTTTTTTAATACTTTTTAAACTAAAAAGTTGGAAATTAGAAAGGAATATCGTCATCAAAGTCGATTGTTGGTTCCATTGGATTTGATGCGCCACCTTGCGGTGCATTTTGCGGCTTAGGAGCAAACCCGCCTTGCTGTTGTGGTGCATTATTTTGCTGAGGTGCAAAACCACCTTGCTGCTGTGGTTGATACTGGTTGTTTTGTTGCGGCGCTGGCTGCTGGGCAGGTGCAGATTGTTGCTGTGGAGCATAACTGCCTTGCTGACTATTTTGGCCTTGGTTATTTTGACCATAGCTACCGCTTTGCTGTCCGCCTTGGTTACCTTGATAACCGCCACTTTGTTGACCACCTTGGTTACCTTGATAGCCACCACTTTGTTGGTCGCCACCACGTGCACCTAACATTTGCATTTGACCAGTAAAGCCATCAACAACAATTTCTGTAGTGTACTTTTCTTGGCCTTGTTGGTCAGTCCATTTACGAGTTTGAAGTTTACCTTCTACGTAAATTTGTGAACCCTTGCGGCAGTATTCGCCTACAATTTCAGCTAATTTGCCAAAAAATACCACACGGTGCCACTCAGTTTTATCAACCATTTGGCCAGTGTTTTTATCTTTATAGCTGTCTGAAGTTGCTAAGGTAATATTTGCTACGCCATTACCATTAGGCATGTAACGAACTTCAGGATCTTGCCCTAAATTACCAACCAAAATTACTTTGTTCACACCGCGTGCCATGGAACCATCTCCTATAAACGTTAGATTAAACCAGCCACTCTTCGGGCTTGGTCTAGGTCAAATTCTTTATCATTAATCTTTAAGTAGCTTCGACTTTCATCGCGAACTACGGTTGCTTCTATTACGCCGGGTAAAGCAACTAACTGAGAAGCTAATGTTTGTGCCTGCTCTTCAGAATCTAATTGGGTCATTAAACTAATAACTTTGCTTTTCGGTGGGACTTGCATTTTCCACGCAATAATAAGCCATATTACCCCAACAAGTGCCGCCGCCGCAAACACAGCTTGCGTACTGGTGGTTTGTGCTACATACCCGCCTAACATACCGCCTAAAAAAGCCCCTAAGAACTGGCTAGATGAATACCCACCCATAGCGGAGCCCTTTTGGCTTGCAGGCGCAATGCGAGATACAAGAGCCGGCATAGTGGCTTCTAAAAAGTTAAAAGCAACAAAATATAACAGCATACAAACCGCAATGCCAACAACGCTATTGGCCCATATCGACATACTTAACATACTTATTATTAAGACCATCACTGAACCAATAAACGCCTGTTTTTCTTTCTCTTTTTTAATTGCCACTATCATTACTGGCACCATCAAGAAAAACGCTAAAAATAAAACAGGAATATAAAGCTGCCAATGGTTTTCAGCCACAAGTCCATCTTTAATTAGTTGACTTGGCAATACTACAAAAATAGTCGTCAATGTTAAATGCAGCAATAATACACCTGCATTTAGACGCGCAAGCTGCGGATGTTTAATTAGCTTTTTAATGTCACTAAAGCTGGCAAGTGTATCGCCTTTAGGGGCTTTATTTATTGCACTGGGTACCAGCATAGTGACAATAAAAATACCTAATAAAGCCAGTATAGCAGTTAACCAAAACACTCCGGCTATACCCCATGAAGCTGCCACTATAGGTCCAAGTAGCATAGCGAAGGCAAAGCTCATACCTATGCTCATGCCAATAACTGCCATTACTTTTGGTCGCTGTTCGTCACGACTTAAGTCTGATGCAAACGCTAACAATGCGCTGGCGATAGCGCCCATACCTTGCAAGGCACGCCCTACCGTTACCATTTGTATGGACTCAGCTAAAGCCGCAACTACTGAACCCAAGGCAAATACAAGCAAACCACCTACAATTACTTTTTTACGGCCAATTTTATCGGATAGTCTTCCCATAGGGATTTGTAATACGGCCTGCGTTAAACCATACGCACCAATTGCAAAACCTATCCATATAGGTGAAAAGCCTTCAAGCGATTGACCATAAATAGCTAAAACAGGCATCAGCATAAACAAGCCGAGCATTCTAAATGCAAACACACTCGCTAACGATACGGCGGCGCGTTTCTCTCGTGAATTAAGTGAAGATGCGGTCATTATTTGCGTGATCTTACTGTGTGAAAAAATTAGGCAAGGATTCTATCACAAGCTTGGCAATAATTAATCGTCTATAACTAAGGATTTTTTCAATGATCAAGGATTAATATTGCAGCGTATTATGCGATACTGAACAAATAATTTTGGCAATAAACGAGATAGCATGGAAAACATTGAAGTCCGAGGCGCCCGCACGCACAATTTAAAAGACATCAGCCTAACCATCCCACGTGATAAACTAATTGTTATCACTGGCTTATCTGGTTCAGGAAAGTCATCACTTGCATTTGATACGCTTTATGCAGAAGGGCAACGCCGGTATGTTGAATCACTCTCTGCTTATGCAAGGCAGTTTTTGTCATTAATGGAAAAACCTGACGTCGATCATATTGAAGGCCTTTCCCCTGCTATTTCCATTGAACAAAAATCAACCTCGCATAATCCCCGCTCAACCGTGGGAACCATTACTGAAATCTACGATTACCTGCGTTTAATGTTTGCACGCGTTGGCGAACCTCGCTGTCCAACTCATGATTTACCACTCGCAGCGCAAACAATTAGCCAAATGGTCGATACCGCATTAGCGCTGCCTGAAGGCACTAAGTTAATGCTACTTGCCCCTGTTGTTAAAGATCGTAAAGGTGAGCATGTAAAACTATTAGAGCAACTTGCCAGTCAAGGCTACATTCGTGCTCGTATAGATGGTGAAGTATGCGACTTATCCGATCCACCACCGCTAGATTTACATAAAAAGCATACTATTGAAGTCGTTGTGGATCGCTTTAAAGTAAAAGAGGGTCAACAGCAACGTCTTGCAGAGTCTTTTGAAACGGCACTTGAAATGTCAGGCGGCGTTGCTAACATTGCTTTTATGGATGATAGCAGTGCTGAAGAAATGCTGTTTTCAGCAAATTTTGCCTGCCCAACCTGTGGCTATGCGATGACCGAACTTGAACCGCGTTTATTTTCGTTCAATAACCCTGCAGGAGCTTGTCAAAGCTGTGACGGTTTAGGCGTAAGACAATACTTTGACCCGAATCGCGTGGTTCACAACCCTGAAATAAGCTTAGCCGGCGGGGCAATTAAAGGCTGGGATAAACGCAGTTTTTACTATTATCAAATGTTGCAAGCGGTTGCGCAGCATTACGAGTTTGATTTAGATGTACCTTATCAAGAGCTTGCAAAAGAACATAAAAAAATTATTTTAGATGGCTCTGGTGATACTAAAATTGCATTTAATTATCGTAATGACCGCGGTGATTTAATTACACGTAATCATGTATTTGAGGGCGTGTTAAACAATATGAACCGCCGCTACCGCGAAACTGAATCAAACTCAGTACGCGAAGAGCTAGCCAAGTATCAAACCAGCCAAGCCTGCCCTAGTTGTAAAGGCTCACGTTTGCGCCAAGAAGCACGCAATGTATTTATTGGTCAAACTAACTTGCCAACCATTACGCATATGAGTATTGGTGAGGCGATGGGCTTTTTTGAAGGCTTGCACCTAACTGGGCAAAAAGGCCAAATTGCCGAGAAAATTTTAAAAGAAATTCGCGATCGTCTATCGTTCTTAATTAATGTAGGCCTAAATTACTTATCACTTGAGCGTAGCGCCGACACACTTTCAGGCGGTGAGGCACAGCGTATTCGCTTAGCGAGTCAAATTGGTGCTGGGTTAGTGGGTGTTATGTATGTACTGGATGAACCTTCAATTGGTTTGCACCAACGTGATAACGACCGTTTATTGAAAACCTTGGTTCATTTACGCGATTTGGGTAATACCGTTATTGTTGTAGAACACGATGAAGACGCCATTCGTGCCGCTGATCATATTATTGATATTGGCCCAGGTGCTGGCGTACATGGCGGCCATGTTATTGCTCAAGGTACACGCGATGATATTTTAGCAAGCAAAGACTCGGTTACCGGCCAGTTTTTATCGGGCGTGCGTAAAATAGAAGTGCCTAAAGAGCGCCATGCTACTAACGATAAATGGCTAGAGCTGTTTGGTGCTACTGGTAATAACTTAAAAAATGTTGATTTAAAAATACCTTTTGGCTTAATGACCTGTATTACCGGCGTATCTGGCTCGGGTAAATCTACACTCATTAACGACACCTTATTTAAACTTGCCCACACAGAACTCAACGGCGCAACTACTGCTGAAGCAGCTCCTTATGGGTCAATTGCAGGACTTGAGCACTTTGATAAAGTAATTGATATTGACCAAAGTCCTATTGGCCGCACACCGCGTTCAAACCCTGCCACTTATACTGGTATTTTCACCGGTATTCGTGAGCTGTTTGCGGGTACTCAAGAAGCCCGTTCACGTGGTTACAAAGTTGGTCGCTTTAGCTTTAATGTTAAAGGTGGCCGTTGTGAAGCGTGCCAAGGTGATGGTGTTATTAAAGTAGAAATGCACTTCTTACCAGACGTATATGTACCGTGTGATGTATGTAAGGGTAAACGTTATAACCGCGAAACCTTAGAAGTACAATATAAAGGCAAAAACATCAACCAAGTGCTCGACATGACCGTTGAAGATGCCCATGACTACTTTGATAAAATACCGGCTATAGCACGTAAACTTAAAACCCTAATGGATGTTGGACTTTCTTATATTCGTTTAGGCCAAGCCGCTACAACACTTTCTGGTGGTGAAGCACAGCGAATTAAGTTAGCACGTGAGCTCTCTAAGCGTGATACTGGAAAAACATTGTACATTCTTGATGAGCCAACAACGGGACTTCATTTTGCTGATATTGAACAGTTATTAGTGGTGCTTCATCGTCTACGCGATCATGGCAATACCATTGTAGTAATTGAGCATAATTTAGATGTAATAAAAACTGCCGATTGGATCGTTGATTTAGGCCCTGAAGGTGGTGCTGGCGGCGGTGAAATACTGATTGCAGGCACACCAGAAGAAGTGGCGGAATGTCAGCGCTCACATACGGGGCACTACTTAAAACCATTACTTTAATATAAATTATAAAAAAGTACTTATTAAAAGTTACACAAAAATGCCGCTAAATTAGCGGCATTTTTTTACACTTATTCTAATAAATCAAATTATGTACGAGGAATAAATCCTAGTGCATCGTATACCGATTTAAGTGTTTTTTCTGCACGTACACTGGCCTTTTCTGCACCTGATTTCATGATGCTATCAAGTAGGTTTTGATCTTCTCTGATCTCTTTAAAACGTGCTTGGATTGGCTCAATCATATTCACTACCGCATCTGCAGTGTCTTTTTTCAGGTGGCCGTACATTTTATCTTCGTACTCTGGCACCAAATCTTCAATTGAGCGCTTAGTCGCTACGCTTAATAAAGTAAGTAAGTTAGAAACACCAGGCTTTTCTGTACGATCAAAGTAAATACGTGCTTGCTCATCTGAATCGGTTACTGCTTTTTTAAGCTTTTTCTCAATCTTTTTAGGCTCATCTAATAGCATGATGTAACCATTTGGGTTTTCATCTGACTTAGACATCTTTTTAAGCGGATCTTGAAGGCTCATTACGCGTGCGCCAAATTCTGGAATATATGGCTCAGGTAATTTAAATACGTCGCCGTACAAGTTATTAAAGCGAGTAGCTATATCACGCGTTAGCTCTAGATGCTGCTTTTGATCGTCCCCTACTGGCACTTGGTCAGCTTGATACAATAAAATATCTGCTGCTTGTAATACTGGATACGAAAATAAACCTACGTTTACATTGTTAGCATGCTTAGATGACTTATCTTTAAACTGAGTCATGCGGTTAAGCTCACCCATTTGTGCGTAACAATTTAATACCCACGCTAACTGTGCGTGTTCAGGCACTTGTGATTGCACAAAAAGCGCAGACTTTTCAGGGTCAATACCGCACGCTGCATATAAGGCTATACCGTCTAACACACGAGATCGAAGAAGCTCAGGCTCTTGGCGAACAGTAATTGCGTGCAAATCAACAAGCATAAAGAAACTTTCGTGGTCTTCCTGTAGCTTTAGCCACTGGTTAATAGCGCCAACATAGTTGCCTATTGTCATACCACCGGTTGGCTGAATGCCACTTAAAACTACTGGTTTACTCATGATTTTCCTTTAGTGTTTAATTGATTAAAAATTTTAACGCTGTGTAAGTCTGGGTATTATAGCTAAGAAGTTATCGCATAGGTACTGTGGATTATAATCCCCGAGCTGCTCTCCTTGATGATACCCATACGTAAGAGCTATCACATCAATATTGGCGGCTTGTGCTGCCAGTATGTCACTCTTTGAATCACCAATCATAATGGCTTTATCTGGCGAAATATTCAATGCATTACAAGCAAATAAGAGTGGCTCAGGTGACGGTTTTTTTGCCATGTCGTCACCGCAAACAATCACCTCAAAATGACTGCGAATAGCCAGTTTATCTAAAAGTAGTTCGGTAAAGCGGCGTGCTTTATTGGTAATAAGTGCTTTGGGCATACCACTGAGAGCAGCAAGGCCCGTTTCAACATGCTGATATAATACGCTGTATTCACCAACCAGCTCACTGTAATGTTGATAAAAAAGCTTAATGGCTCGCTCGCTCAGAGTCTCATCAAGGTGTTCACTAATTTGTATATCACCGCAAAGAGCTCGATTTACTAACACCTCAATGCCATTACCTACCCAGCTTTCAACTAATCGCTGACTGACTATGGGAAACGCTAAATCACTTAGCGTAAGATTTAAGGCCATATATAAGTCATACACGCTATCAACTAACGTGCCGTCTAAGTCAAATAATGCCGCATCATATTTCATTATTTAATACTTTCTAATTGTTGGCGCATTTCAACAATTACGCTTTTATAGTCAGGCTGATTAAAAATAGCAGAGCCTGCAACAAACATGTCAGCACCCGCTTCAGCCGCCGCTGCAATATTATCTACTTTAATACCGCCATCAACTTCTAGGCGAATATCACGCCCAGAATCAATAATGCGTTGCTTTGCCTCTCGCAGTTTTTCCAGTGTTTGTGGAATAAAACTTTGCCCACCAAATCCAGGGTTCACCGACATTAATAAAATAACATCTATTTTATCCATTACATGATCAAGGTAGCTTAAACTCGTTGCAGGATTAAAAACTAGACCTGCTTGGCAACCTTGATCTTTTATCAATTGTAAAGTGCGGTCAATATGCTCACTGGCTTCTGGATGAAAGGTAATAATTGACGCCCCCGCCTCGGCAAATTGTGGAATTAAACTATCTACCGGTTTCACCATTAAATGAACATCAATAGGAGCTTTAATCCCGTAATCGCGAAGTGCTTTACACACCATTGGGCCTATTGTTAAGTTAGGTACGTAATGGTTATCCATTACATCAAAATGGACAACATCAGCCCCTGCAGCTAAGACTCTGTCAACATCTTCGCCAAGGCGTGCAAAGTCTGCGGATAAAATTGAGGGCGCTATTAAGTATTTTTGTTCACAATTGAGCATTGCTAATCCATTAATGAATAATTTATGGCGTTAATGTAACTTAATTAACGATGTTACCCAAGTAACACCTTTAAAAATAACGCTAAATTAGCAACGCTAGCGACTAACTGTTATTAACTATAACAACGACAAAGCGCGTGAGCTAAAAGGATAAATCACGCTTATAAACAAATTTTGCGGCATGATTAGCTTTGAATATAGCTAAAAATAAAGTGTATTATTTAAGCAAGTTTGTTATGCTTCGTGGAGAACTAAATTACTAGGTTTATATTATGCGTGTTTTTAAAATTGGATTATTAATCACGTCGGTAAGTGTCATTATTGGAGCTGCGTCGCTTTCTTCAAATACTGAGCAAGAATTAAGTTCAGCCAACACTTGTCTTCATAAAGATCAAACTAACGCTATTAATCATAGCGCAAATCGCTGCATTCAAATTCAAGAAGACTCTTCTTGGGCTTCTTGGCTAACCGGCAATAGCCGCAGTGCCCAGTTTCATTACCTAGATTTCCTAGAGTTATTAACAGGTACTGACGACAACCACAAGCCATCTTCAATCAAACCATTATTTTAATTAATGCAGCATTTCTTAAGCGCGTTACAAAGTGTGCTAGCGGCATTTTTTGGTGTGCAATCTGAAGATAAGCGTCAAACAGACTTTAAACACCACTCCCCTATTACATTAATAGCTATTGCCGTGATACTTTTTGTTTTATTTGTACTGGCTATTTACGCAACTGTGACTACGGTACTAAGTACATAGCCATTAGCTCATCTACTTTATTTCGTGAACCGCCTTTTGGGCTAATCGTGCGTTTAACCTGAATTTTATCCAAAGAAGCTTGGCTGTAAATTTTGCGTGTCCATACCGTATCGTGATTTGAAATAAGGACTGGCGTATTATTCTCAAAAGCTGCTTGCTCAGCTAAGTTCGCTAAATTAGCCTGATCATCCAAATTAAACCCGCCTTTTGCATACGAGGTAAAAGATGCAGTTTTACTTAATGGCACATAAGGCGGATCGCAGTAAATCACTGCATTTTTAGGCACCAGCTTGAATACATCATCATATCCTAGGCAAGTAAATGTAGCTTGTTGCGCTTTGCTAGCAAAAAAGTACATTTCTTTTTCAGGAAAATAAGGCTTTTTATATTTACCAAAAGGTACATTAAAAATGCCCTTTAAATTATAGCGGCATAATCCGTTATAACCATGGCGGTTCATATATAAAAATAAGATGGCTCGCTCATACACATCACTGCTTTGATTAAACTGCACACGATAATCATAATACGCATCTGAGTGGTTGTTTAAATCAACAAAAAGCTTTTTAGCATCACTAATTAACTCATCAGGCGAACGCTTGAGCTCTTTATATAAATTGATTAAATCAGCATTAATATCGTTGAGTACATAGTGTTTAAAATTGCTATTTAAAAACACTGAGCCCGCACCAACAAAAGGTTCAACCAAGGTATCAGCATGCTTACTTGCTTGATTTAGTCGCGCGTTAATATCTTCAACGAGGCTGTATTTTCCGCCAGCCCATTTAAGGAAGGCTCTACTCTTTTGCTGCATTGGCTCTTTACTTCAATTCGGTGTTGCGCGATTTTACACTAAAGTTACTGAGTTTACTGATCAACTCGTGCAATTTCTTGTTTTATTTTACTAATTTTTTTATAGAAAGGTTTATTTTTTCTAACCTCAGCAGGAAGTACTTGCAGTGCTTGTTTTGCCTCATTTAAGCTAACAAAGCTGCCTGTAGTTACTACCCACCACATTTTACCATTTCGTTTAGTTTGGTAGGTATTAGTGATATTTTCTAGCTTATGTTCAACAATAAACTCGTTCCCTACCTGCTGCTGAGTTACAGCTAAGAGCTGAATAACAAAATTATCCTCAGGTTGTTGTAAGTACCAATTACTGGATATTTTTACTATTGGGTTTTGCGGCTTTGTCTGGGCAGGTTTAGTAACCGGCTTTTCTTCAACGGGTTTTGATGCCGGCTTTTCCTGTTCAACAACATTCGTTGATTCCGTTAAGCTCCCAACAATCGCTGGAACATTGTTATTGGTTTTTTGGGTGGGCTTTTGAAGGACAGCTGCTGGCGGCTCACTACTTAAAGGCACTCGCTTCTGTGGTTTATTTTCAATAGCTTGCTCAGTTGTAATGGCAGTTGATAGCACTTGCTCATCAATTTGGCGATTAGCATTTTCCCACCACTGGGTCATATCGGCTTTGTACACAAGGCCAATAATCAACAGCATAATTATTAATAACAATGTGAGCAGCTGTAATCGCCAAGATACCTTATCTTTAACGACAATATCTGCAACCTGCTCGCTTGGCTGCCAGGCTAATAACAGGCTTGGGTTACCATGAGCTTCAACTAAAAAAGTTTGAAAGACAGGATCTTCGTCGTAGGGTAGGTTCGTAAAGTACCACCCCATAAGTTGCTTACTTTCAGCTATATTTAATGATTCTAAATGAATATTTACTGCATCTTTAAAGGGTAATTTAGACTGTGATGCAATCATAATATAAAGCACATTAGGTGCATTTTTTGATAGTAGCTCAAGCTCTGCGATTAGCTCTTCGGATAGGTGCCTGCCGCCATCAACAACCCACAAGCACGCCCCACATTGTTGTTGTTTCGCTAATTGATAATAGTTTTGCGATAAGCTTAGATTGTGATCAACTAAAGGGGCGTTAAAACTTTGCTCTAATAACTGAGTCATTAACTGCACATCAGTCATCTGGGCACCGACTTGCACAAATGCTTTATTAAAATCGTTATATTTATCAGTAATGAAGGTTTCAAGCAAATAGCTTTTACCCAGACCAGAGGTGCCTAATAAAACAATTAAGTTTTGACCATATTCAAATTGTAATGCGATTCTATCCACCAAAGCCGCACGGCTTGGTAAAATTTGTGACTGCATTTATTGCTCGATCAATGCTCTAACTTGATCATCTGATACATCATCAACTAATGCACATTGACCAAATTCGGTGGGTAAAATAAATCGGATAGTCCCTTTTTTATTCTTTTTATCTTTGCGCATATGCAGTAAAAATTGCTCACTGGTCATATCGTTAGGGATATCGATTGGTAAATTATACGCTGCTATTAATGTAACAATACGCTCTAGGTCTTGCTGTGTTAAATCGTTACGAGTATGAGCAAGCTTGGTAGCAAGCACCATACCTGTCGCTACGGCTTCACCATGTAACCACACGCCGTACCCCATTTGTGCTTCTATTGCATGGGCAAACGTGTGTCCTAAATTTAATAGTGCACGCAAGCCTTGCTCTTTCTCATCTTGTGCAACGATGAGTGCTTTAATTTCACAGCATCTAAAAATAATATGCTGTAAACAGGCTTCATCTAGCTGTTGTAATTGAGTGATATTTTGCTCTAAAAAAGCAAACAACTCAGTATCGTAAATCAGGCCATATTTAATAACTTCAGCCATGCCTGCAGCAAACTCACGGGTAGGTAAAGTATGTAGCGAACGCGTATCTATAAACACAGCTTGTGGTTGGTAAAAAGCCCCTATCATATTTTTGCCCAGCGGATGGTTTACTGCTGTTTTACCACCAACTGAGGAATCTACTTGAGATAATAACGTGGTAGGTATTTGAATAAAAGGCACACCGCGCTGATAGCAGGCCGCAACAAAACCAGTTAAATCGCCAACTACGCCACCACCTAATGCAATTAAACAGGTGTCACGACCGCAGTTATTTTCAAGTAAGAATGCTGATATTTTTTCAAACCAAGTGAGTGATTTATATTGCTCGCCATCTGGAATAATAAAATGAAGTGGGTTTTGCTGTGATAATGAGTCAAGCAACTGCTGAAGATAGAGCGGCGCAATAGTGTCATTAGTGATGATGATAGGCCGACAATCACCAATGTGATGGATTAGACGGCCTGTATCTTGAAGTGCAGATTGACCAATATAAATAGGATAACTCCGCTCGTCTAAATTAACAGTTAATTCAAGCATGCTGGGTTAGTCCTTTTAATACTGGCTTTTAAAAATCCAATTTCTCGATTATTTGGTTAGCAACAACTTTCGCGCTCTGCTCATCAGTGCGTACAACAAAATCAGCTACTTCTTTGTATAATGGTTCACGCTCTTCTGCTAAGCGCTCAAGTACATCACGAGGTGCTTCTTCTGTTTGCAGTAATGGGCGACGCTTGTCGCGTTGCGTACGTGCAACTTGCTTTTCAATCGGTGTCTCTAGGTATACTACAATACCGCGAGCCGAAAGCTTGTTTCGAACTTCTTTACTCATTACTGAGCCACCACCAGTAGCAAGAACAATACCTTGCATCTCGGTTAAATCGCCAATAACAGATTCTTCACGAAGTCTAAAGCCTTCTTCACCTTCAAGATCGAATACCCAGGCAATATCTGCGCCCGTACGACGTTCGATTTCTTGATCAGAATCAACAAATTCAAGGTGTAATTGGTCAGCGATGTGACGACCAATCGTGCTTTTGCCAGCCCCCATGGGGCCAACTAGAAATATATTACGTTTCTCAGCCATATCTTTTAGTACAAACGAACTCTAAAATTTGAAATAAAACCCCGCCTAACGACCTGGCCCCAAAATTAAGAAAGGGATTATCTCAGTAATCGGTCGGGTATTTCAAGTCAATTAGGATAAAAAGCCATATAACGAGCAATTAAACTAAATAATTACCCATTGGTTAACAAAAAAGCACCTTATTATAGGCAAATTTATCTTCTAGGGTTAAAATTTATGCAGTTAAAGGCTACTACGTGTTACTTGGTAAACGCTTTTGCATAGTAATTTCACAAAAAAACTCAGTTACAAGCAACATTAACGCAGTCTTAAAATGCATCCGCAGTACAGTACACAATAAAAATTATATACTGCCTAATTGTACATTTACAGGGAGTGTTCACACCAAGATAACTAAATAACATGTCAAAACCGTCTAGTTTGTTGTTCAGCCTAGATAGTTTGAATAACCTGAGCTCTGAAGAGTTAATATATCTCAGCAGAATTCAGGTTAGGTAATTAGTCTATTTGAATTTTAGGTGTGACAAAAATCAGCAGTTCGCGCTTTTCATTAAACTCGCTTGTGCTTTTAAATAGTCTTCCTACGTAAGGAAGGTCGCCCAATAAAGGTACTTTTTTGGTCGAATTAATAATTTGCTGTTGAAAAATACCACCCAACACTACCGTTTGTCCATTCTCAACGAGAACTTGAGTCTCAATTTGTTGCGTATCAATGGCAACAGCTGGGCCAGTTCCTGTTTGAACGGTATCACCACGGGTGTCTTGAGTAATTATTAAGTTTAAAATAACTTTGTTGTCTGGTGTGATATGAGGTGTCACCTCTAAACTCAACACTGCTTTTTTAAAGCTTACGGTTGTTGCGCCACTCGAAGCAGATTCAACATAGGGGATCTCGGTACCTTGCTCAATGCGTGCTTTTTGCTGGTTAGCAGCAGTGATACGCGGACTCGCAATAATTTCACCCTTATTCTCTTCTTCGAGCGCGGTTAATTCTAAATCAATTAATGTTCCATTGGCTAGTTTGGCTATATGCATACCAATACTTGCCGATGGATTCGCTACAGGTAAATTAACATTGAGTCGATCTGTAAGACTCGGAATATTTCCATTAGAAATTGTTTCAGCACCTTCTAATGTACCAGAAACACCATCAGAACCTTGCTGATCACTAAACCCCCAACGAACGCCTAAGTCTTCGGTTACATTATCACGAACGGTTACCATGCGCGCCTCTATAACCACTTGTTTGACGGGGATGTCTAAGGTTTCGACCATACGGCGAACACTTTCAATACTTTTCGCGGTGTCTTTCATTAGTAGCGTATTGGTTCGCTGATCAACAGACACGCTGCCTCTCGCTGTAATAATACTATTGGTATCTGTTTTTAGTAAGTCGGCAAAATCTTCTGCTTTGGCGTAATTTAAACGGATGTATTCGCTATATAGTGGCTCTAAATCCTCTACTTGTTGCTTTGCTTTTAACTCTTTTGCTTCACGGGCAGCAAGCTCTTCAGATGGCGCTACCATTAAAATAGAGCCATCCATACGTTTGTCTAAACCTTTTATTCTTAGTACTACGTCTAACGCCTGATCCCAAGGAACACCATCTAAGCGAAGGGTAATGTTGCCCGTCACTGAGTCACTAGTTACCAAGTTAAAGTCATTGTAACCCGCAATAATCTGTAATACAGCACGCACAGAGATATCCTGAAAGTTAAGCGTCATAGGACGGCCTAAGTACTCTTTACCTCCATCTAAGAATCCATTTTGAGTCTCGTCTTTCTCAACCGTTAAGGTAAAAATATTTTCTATTTGCTGATACGTGTAAGCAAAAGCTTTATTAGGTTCAATTACAATGCGTGTCAGATTATCTTCCTTAAACGTTTCTATACTGCTCACCACAGTACCAAAATCGAGTACGTCTAATTCATACAATAAGTCATCTAAAATATCGGTATGGTGAAACTCTGCAATGATTTTCCCGCCACTTTCATGAACCTCGATAGCAGCCTGTGTATCTTGCAGATAAACAAGTACTTTTGCTTCACCTTTTTCACCGCGGCGAAAATCAATTGCTTGAATGCCATTGATATAATTAGAGGCACGAGCAGGTGCATCTTCACTGGTTGTTACGATTTGTTTTGCTAGAGGGTTATCAGATATTCTTATTGAAAATAGGTTGTTATTAACTTCAGCCTCATAAATTTTTAATCGCTCCAAGTTAATGGTTACTTTTAAACCTGCACTAGTCATCATGCTACTAATGTTACTTATCCCTGCTTGGTTAATAACAATATTTGCCAACCCTTCATCTAGTTCAACTGCATTAAATAATAACTCTATCCGTGCCGGATTATTAAAAACTTGTACATCAGGTTGTTGCTGTAATTCTTCATCAAATACCAGCTGTAATTCGGTTTCACCTTTAAGTAATGGGTTATATCGAACGTCGTAGAGTAAAGGAGCTGCACTGACCGTTTTCATCATTAGTAATAAAAATACAAATAGCAACGTCGTTAAAATACGGTGATGCGAACACTCATCTTTATGCATATAGGGAGTACCATTTTTCTTATTAATTTGCGCCATTAGTTGCCGCCTCTAACATTTCTAATTTGGTCAAACGTTCTTTCCAACAACCTGACCCATCAGGGATTAATTCTACTAATTCAATATAGTCACTATTAACACTGCTTACTTTTCCATCATAGGTACCTAAATAGCTTCCTATCGATACTCGGTGTAAGGTGTTATCAGCAGCTGTAATGAGCGCCCATGTATTACTGTTCGACCCTATCGTTCCCTTCATTGCTAAATTATCTAATGGGTACTTCTCCAGAGGCTGACGGACACGCTCTGGATCTGGGTGAAGACAGTTTTTAACTTGTGTTAGCTTATTTTGTATAATTTCTGGTTCTGGTGCTACAAAAGGGCTACGTATATCTTTGGCGTTATATTCAAAGTGCTCAAACTTAACTAACTCAGGTATTTTTTCAACACGTGCAGTAGTGTTTGCCTTAACCTGGTCAATAAACTCTTTTTGCTCAGATGTATCTTCATTACAACCACTGAGCAACAATATTACAACAGTTAAAAAGGGAAGTTGCTTCATCATCTTACCCCCTCTTCATAACGATAAGTTTTTGCTACTACACTGAATGTTAGCTGCTTTTCGCCAGATGATAAAATAGAAAAGTCGTGTAAACTTACTATTCTCGGCAATTGAGCCACTTTTCCTACAAATTCACCGAACTCATGATAAGTGCCTACTACTTCAATTTTAATGGGTAGCTCGGTATAGAACTCTTTTTCAACTTCTGGTAGCCAACCAATTTTTAAAAATGTTAGGCCGCTGGTTGTCCCTACATAGGAAAGGTCATCCAATAATCCTGGCGTCTCATTTGAGGTAGGTAGGCGTTTTAATAGCTGAGAAAACTCATCTTCCATCTCAACCATTTGTTCACGATAAATATCGAGCTTGCTGGCAACTGCATATTTAGTTCGGTAGGTTGTGCGTAATTCTATCTCTTTGGCCACTGCGTTATGGTAGCTTTCAATTTCATCCGACACTAATAGGCTATAGCTAAAAAACAATACGAGACAGGCAACAAATGCGCCGCATATTGTTTTTACAATAACAGGCCACTCACCTATGTTATCGAGCTCTATTTCATTCCAATCTATTTCTGTAAGCGACTTAAAATCAAGGTTCATTAGGTACCTCGCCTATTTTACCAAATGGTTTTACGTAGAACTCCATATTAAAATCGCTGAGTAAACGAGAGGATTGATCGCCTGCAACAATGCCTTGCATAGTCGGGCGCTCTAAAAGATAAGAACTTTGCACCTGTCGAAGCATAGTAGACAAACGATTATTAGACTCACTTTTACCTAACACATGAATTTGGCTACCTCTACGCTCAAGCTTAGTTAAATAAACTCCAGCAGGCACTATTTTTGCCACTTCATCCATTATTTGCGTGCCTAAATTACGGCTACTTTGTAGCTCTTCAATTAAACGCATCCGTTGTTGTAGATTTTCTTTTTTCATGTCTAAGTCGCGTATATCGCGAATTTTTTGATCGAGCATTGTAATTTCTGAACTGAGATAGTTATTTTTAAGCATTTGCCCTTCTTTTAGAGCGCTATAAAATGTACTCAGCGCATACATGGTTACGAAACAAACAATAACCACTGCCATCAGCAATGTTATAAATTTCTTTTTAGACTGCTCACGCTGAAGTTCACGCCAAGGTAGTAAATTTATATGTGGCATGATGAAAAACTCCTCAACGCCAAACCAGTTGCAATCGCAAACTGAGTGCGGTGGCGCTGTATTATATTACGATCTACTCTAGGTGATATTTCCATTTTATCAAATGGTTCAACAACAACCGTATGTATTCCTAATTCTTCGATTAATAATCTATCAACACCTTTAATCATCGCTGACCCGCCCGTCAGTACGATGTAGTCCAACTGCTCTTTGCCTGTTGTTGTTAAAAACATTTGCACAGCACGACGAACTTGCTGCAATAATGAGGTTTGAAAAGGCGCTAACACTTCAAATGTATAATTAGGCGGTAAATCACCCGTTGTTTTACCAATTTCAGCCTCATCAAAGCCTTTGTTGTAGTAAGCAACAATACTATTTGTATATTGGTCACCACCAAATACCTGGTCACGGGTGTAAATAGTTTCACCAAATTGCACTACACTGACCAAGGTAAGCACCGCACCTATATCAACTACTGCAACGGTTTTATCAAACGCGTCTGATGGTAGCTGTTGGTAGTAAACATCCATAGCCCGGCTTAATGCATAACTTTCAACATCCACAACTTTTGCAGTTAAGTTGGCAGCACTAAGTGCGCCTACTCTCGCTTCCACACTTTCCGTTCTCGCTGCAGAAAGTAGAACATTAATTTTGCTCGGGTCGGCACTGTTAGTAGAGAGTTTTTCAAAATCTAAACTGACTTCATCTAATGGATAGGGGATCAAGCTATCGGCTTCAATTTCAATCTGTGATTCTAATTCAGCGTCGCTTAAGGAAACATCCATGAAAATGACTTTGGTAATCACTGTTTGCCCTGAAACAGCAACAGCTGCAAATTTTAGTGACTTTGGAAGCTTTCGTTTTAACTTGGTTATCACATTGCCAATTGCTTCAATGTCTTGAATGTTGCGCTCGCTCATAGCGCCTTTAGGCATAGGTTCAATTGCAAGAGCTTCTAATCGAAGCCCGGTTTCTGTTTCACTTAAAAGCACGGCCTTGATAGAGTGCGATCCTATATCAATACCCACCATCATAGGTGATGGTTTTTTTATCAATTGACTTAGCATGTTTGCAACTTTGCCTTTGTTTTAATAATAAACAAGTTATAATTTATATCTTAAAAAATATTATTCAATTTTTAATCAATATATACTAGCAGTCTCAACCTGTAATTGGGAGTCCGTTTAGGGAAATATCAGTGATTTTATTAAAAAGAACTTTACAATTTTTGATCATTTGTGCATTACTTGCACTAATTACATTGCTCAGCCTTTATTACTACGTTAAATCCGATATCCCAAGCGTGCAAGTTTTAAAAAACGTTCAATTACAAACGCCTATGCAAGTATTTACCAAAGATGGGCTTTTAATCAACCAATTTGGTGAAAAAAGACGTATCCCTGTAACTATAGATCAAATTCCTGAACCTTTATTACAGGCTTTTTTAGCAACAGAAGATAACCGTTTTTATGACCATATCGGTATCGACCCAATTGGTATTGTTCGCTCAGCACTAGTACTTATTTCTACCGGTGAAAAAAAGCAGGGTGCCAGTACAATCACCATGCAGTTGGCTCGTAACTTCTTTTTAACGCGAGAAAAAGCCTATATTCGTAAAGTAAAAGAAATATTTATTGCCATCCATATCGAAAATTTACTTTCAAAAGATGAAATCTTTGAACTTTATCTAAATAAAATAGAGCTAGGAAACCGCGCCTTTGGTATTGGTGCAGCCGCTCAGGTTTATTATGGTAAAGAGCTAAAAGAGCTTACTCTTGCGCAAATGGCAATGATTGCCGGTTTACCCAAGGCGCCTTCAGCACTTAACCCTATTCGTAACCCAAAGCGAGCCAAAGCCAGAAGAAATGTAGTGTTAGGACGAATGCTAGATGAAAAGTATATTTCTAGAGCGCAGTATAATGAAGCCACGAACCAACCAATTACAGCTTATTTTCATGGGGCTGAAATTGACTTATATGCACCATATATTTCAGAAATGGTACGTGCTGAAATGGTGTCGCGCTACGGTATAGATAAAGCCTATAACTCAGGATTTAAAGTGTATACTTCTGTTGAGTCAAATATTCAACAGGCGGCACAAACGGCTTTGGTTAACAATTTACATGCCTATGATATGCGCCATGGATTTAGAGGCCCTGAAGCCATTTTATGGGATCCACAAACAGAGCCCACACCTTCTGATTCTAAGTTATTAAACATTTTGAAAGAGGCCAATGAACTAGGCCCTCTAAAAGCCGCTGCAGTTTTAAATGTATCCGACAGAAGCGCGGAAGTAATACTTAAAAGCGGCGAACGCACAACATTGACTTGGGATAATCTGAAGTGGGCGCGTAAGTTTATCACCCGTTATCGCCAAAGCTTTGCTCCTGAAACAGCAAGCGATATATTAACGCCTGGCATGCAAATATGGCTGCGTAAAAATGATGACAACAGCTATATTTTGAGTCAAATCCCTGAAGCTGCAAGCGCCATTGTGTCTTTAGACCCACAAGACGGGCGTATAAAAGCCATTGTAGGCGGTTACAGCTTTGAACAAAGCCAATATAACCGTGCAGTGCAAGCTAAACGCCAAGTTGGCTCTAATATTAAGCCATTTATATACTCTGCTGCACTTGAAAAAGGCTACACCTTAGCGTCAATTTTAAATGATGCTCCTATAAATCAATGGGATAAAAGCCAAGGTGTCGCATGGCGACCTAAAAATAGCCCTGCCATTTATAATGGCCCTATTCGCATTCGCCGTGCTTTAGCACAATCAAAAAATGTGATTTCGGTACGTTTATTACGTGGTGTTGGCTTGCAACGTACAGCCGATCATTTACTTAAATTTGGCTTTGCAGATGAAGATATAAATCGCAGTGAATCGCTGGCTTTAGGTAGCGCATCTATTACTCCACTAGAGTTAGCTCGTGGTATGAGTACTTTTGCCAATGGCGGCCACTTAATCGAACCTTACTTTATCTCTGAAATTCAAGATGCCATGGGCAACACCTTATTTAAAACTAACCCGACTGTAATTTGTGATGATGAAGCGACAACGCCTAGCTCGCTAATGCTAAGTGAGCAAGTAGCACCAAATTGCGCGCCGCAGATTATATCTAAACAAAATGCATTTTTAATTGCCAGTGCTATGAACAGCGCAATTTGGGGGGGAGGTAGCTGGTCTCATAAAACAGGTTGGAGTGGTACAGGATGGCGTGCACAAGCGCTAAAACGTCGCGATCTGTCAGGTAAAACAGGCACTACCAATGATTCTGTAGATACTTGGTTTAGCGGCTTTAATCGCGACGTGATGACCTCTGTTTGGGTTGGTTTTGACAACCCTGGTAATACTCTGGGGCGCTCAACCTATAATAATAACTTAGGAAGTGGCCAAATATCAGGCGCAGAGTCAGGTGCTAAAACAGCTCAGCCTGCATGGGTGGATTTTATGAGAGTCGCACTGGATGGTAAACCTGCGGCACCTATCGAACCACCTGAAGGCTTAGTTTCTATTCGTATTGACTTAGAAACGGGGCTGTTAAGTCATAAAAACGATTATACCAGCCGTTTTGAGTACTTTGAGAAAGGGACCGCACCTACAAAATATGTGTTAGCACAGCCAAATGATGTATTTGAAGAAAGCACTAAAACCGAAGAAGAGCTCTTTTAAATAATGCTAATATAAAAGGCCGCTGAATAGCGGCCTTTTTGATGCTCTAGGTAATATTTTGTACCAACCAATATAAGTCAGAGTGCACGCCAGCTGCGGTCACTTCTTTGCCCGCACCGGGGCCTTGTATCACTAATGCGTTTTGATTATACCACTGAGTATTAATCACAAAAATATTATCGCCAGGTGTTAAATTAGCAACCGCTTCGCTTTTTGGTACATAGGCAATTCCTACCTTAGCGTTTAGCTTGCTGTTTTTAAACTCCAGCAATCCGGTATAACACAGTGCAGCACTTTGTTGCAAAGCCGCTTCGAAGTGCTGCTTGATAAACGCATCTAAACTAGCCTTGTTATCAACAAAGTCATCCCAACTGCCCGCACTTAGCTCATCGGGCATCAATGCGGATAAAGAAATGTCATCAAGTTCCAATTCAATACCTAATTCACGCGCCAAAATAAGCAACTTGCGTTGCATATCTCGGCCAGATAAATCTTCTCGCGGATCAGGTTCGGTGAACCCCAAAGCTTGTGCTTCAAGCACTAAATCTGAAAATGCCTTGCTGCCATCATACTTACTGCATAACCATGACAGCGTGCCAGAAAACACGCCTTCTATACGCGTTATTTTATCGCCACTGTTTTGCAAATCGGCCAGTGCAAAGTTAATCGGTAATCCGGCTCCCACACTGGCATTATAACGCCAATGTAAGCCGCGCTGTGCTAAATCTTCACGTAATGCTTGATACCAGCTCAGCGGAGCTGTGCCTGCGTATTTATTAGCACTAATTAAGTGACAATTTAATTCCACAAATTTGCTATAAAGCTGGCTAAAATATTCACTGGCGGTAATATCAATCACTACCTTATGTTCATACTCAAGCGTATCAATGTATGACAACAAATCAGCTTGCTGATAGGGGCTTGCATGGTTTTCCCATTGCTGTTGCCAGCTCTCACAGTCTAACCCATTGGCATTAACCAGCATCTGCTCTGAGCGTAGTAATGCTACTAACTTAATGTTAAAACCTGATGATAAACGGGCTATTTGTGCAGGTAGTTGGCGCATAAATTCAGCACCAACATTACCAAGCCCTGCAATAATTAAAGCTATTTCTTGCGCTTTATTAATCAATTTATCATGCAGTAAGCTCAGCACATCACTCTCAAGTACCTGATCGGTTAATAATAACGTATAACCGTCACCAAAATGAGTAAACCTAGGGTGAATTGATTGCGCTTGAAGTACAGCTGCACTTTGCTCACCGAGTATCGCTATATCTGGCTCTGATGCAATAATTGCAACCCCATTTAAGTTAGACTCACTAATGTTGGCGCGGCCAGCAAAATAATTAACCACCTGATATGTCGCCGACGCAGGGACTACCAAGTAAATTTCGCCCGCATGTTCAAAGTGATGCAAACTATGCTGAATAAGCTGACTAACATGCGCTACCTCGCCTTCACTCAAGTCATCAACAGTGAGTAAATCCACATTGTTAATCGTGGTTAAAAAGCGCTTTTGTTTACTCATTCCTAGTTTAACTATTTCGGTATGGCTGCCTTGAAGATCGTAACTACTGCGAACAATTAACTCTATATCGGTCCCTTTTAATGGCGATAATGTTTTAGCATGTAGTACGGGGTTACCTAGTCTAGCCAATAAATTAGCTTGTTCGCGGCACACCCGCGCATACTTAATCGCATTAGCGACCTTACGCGGATCAGTACTAAAAACACCTTGAGTGTCAGTCCAAATAGACACTTTTTTAGCGTTGCAATATCGTGCTAATAAAGTAGCACTGTAATCACTACCATTTCGCCCTAAGGTCACGGTTTCATGTTGTAAATTAGCCGCAATAAACCCTGTAACGACATTAATTTTGCTTGTATCTATGGCTTTTAAGCACTGCTGCTGATTATTAGCATGCTGTAGCTGCCCTGCGTCTAACGTAAATAATTGCCTAGCGTCCAGAGCGCAAGCACTAACGTTAAGCTGCCCTAAGTAAGCGCTTAATAGCCTTGCAGACCATAATTCGCCATGAGCTAATAGCCACGCTTCAGTTAATATTTTTTGCTTAGCCTGCTGAGTAATAATGCTTAGCTCAGTGGCAAGTATATTGAGTGCTTCATGCTTAGCATTGGCTATAAGCAATTGTTCAATTAGCGAAGATTGATGATTACTTATTAATAAAATAATGTCAGCAATCGCTTGGGTATCTTGCTGTTGGAAGCTTTGCCACAATTTAACCAAGGTATCGGTGGTTTTACCGGCAGCAGATACCACCACACAATCCCCGGCTTGAGCATGAGTTAAAATAATATTTGCGACACTTTTAAAGCGATCCGCTGAGCTTAAACTCGAACCACCAAATTTATGAACCTGATTTACCATGTTAATACCAACTCGACTTCATGTTTTATATTTTCAAAATTGGTAGGCACTACCATAACGCCGGATGCGCCGCGTTTAGTTTCGCTGAGCCAAATGACTCACTGGCACCATTTTTTGCAGCTAAAGCATTATCTGCTTGCCCGGGGCGAACCAAATTAAATACCCTGTCTAAATCAGCAAGTAAGTCTTTTGCATCTTCAATACCCACCGAAATACGAATAAGCGTATCACCCACCCCAGCTTCTGCACGGGCAGTCGCCTCCATGCCTGCATGGGTCATGGTTGCGGGGTGACAAATCAAACTTTCAACTCCGCCTAATGATTCCGCCAAACTAAATTCATTTAAGCGCGTTAAAAACGCTGCAGCATCGTTTATATCGCCTTTGATATCAAAACTAACCATTGCACCAAAGCCAAACTGCTGCGCCTTAGCAAGCGCATGTTGTGGATGTGATTCAAGACCTGGATAGTAAACCTGAGCAACAAACGGGGAGTTTTCTAGATACTGTGCAATAGCGAGTGCATTTTCTTGGTGTTGCCTCAAACGCACGTTTAACGTGCGCAAACCTCTGAGAGTTAAATAGCTATCAAATGGCGCTCCAGTAATGCCAATATTATTTGCCCACCATGCCAGTTCTTCACCAAGCTCAGCGGTTGCTGCAATAACCGCCCCCCCAACAACATCTGAATGACCATTGATATATTTAGTAGTTGAGTGAACCACAATATCAGCACCAAATTTAATCGGATTTTGCAAAGCCGGCGATAAAAATGTGTTATCGGCAGCAACCAGAGCACCGCACTGCTTAGCAATATCGGTAACTGCTTTAATATCAGTTAATCGTAAAATTGGATTACTCGGTGTTTCAATCCAGATCAGCTTAGGTTTAATAGCAAGAATTTGCGATAAGCTTTCGCTTTTAGTGAAATCGACCACTTCTAGCTTTAACAAGCCGCGTTTTTCTAGTGAGGTAAATAAACGATAGCTGCCACCATAGCAATCGTGAGGAATCATTAACGTATCGTTACTATTTAATAATTGAGTTGTTAAGTGAACTGCCGCCATGCCTGTTGCGGTAATTATACCTTTAGCCCCGCCTTCAAGTTCAGTGAGCGCCTCAGCCAAAATGTCACGGTTAGGATTACCACTGCGGCCATAATCATATTGGCGTTTGGTATCAAAGTCAGAAAATGAGTAAGTTGTTGATAAATAAAGTGGTGGAACAACCGCACCATGCTGTTTGTCGGCTTCTATTCCACTACGAACAGCAATTGTTGCCTTATTTTTTTCACTCATTTTCGTCACCTTTACTATTTTGGAAGTTTAGACGTCTAAAAGGTAGCGCATGCAGTTTAAGATGTCAAAACATTTAAATGTCTAGATAGCTAAATAACTAGTATTTGACTATCTTTTTTAAACCGATAGAATTTCACGCATATTTACACGCTTTGATGCTGTGTGAGCAATTTATAATCTGAGGCAACGATACATCTTATGGCTAAATGGAATGGTGAATATATTCACCCATACGCAGAACACGGGAAAAAATCCGAACAAGTAAAAAAGATCACCGTTTCGATCCCGCTAAATGTATTAAAAGTATTAACCGACGAGCGTACCCGTCGTCAAATAAACAACTTACGCCATGCAACAAATAGTGAGCTTTTATGCGAAGCATTCTTGCATGCGTTTACAGGGCAACCGCTACCTAATGATGATGATCTACGTAAAGACAACGCAGAAAAAGTACCTGAAGAGGTGAAGAAAATAATGCAAGAAATGGGACTAGAAGTGCCTATTTTAAATGAAGACTAAATTTCTTTATCTGTGTTATAAAAAAACCTCAGCAAATGCTGAGGTTTTTTTGCGTTAATTTACACTTAAAATTACGCCATGTAATTTTCTGGCATATCAATTTGTGCCACACCCGAATCAACTGCAGCTTGAGCAACGGCTTTGGCGATACGAGGCAGTAAGCGCGGATCCATAGGTTTTGGTATAATATATTTAGCACCAAACTCTAATTTATCGATACCTGCAGCAGTCAATACTTCAGCCGGAACTGGCTCTTTAGCAATACTGCGAATTGCCTCTACAGCAGCTATTTTCATTTCATCGTTTATTTCACTTGCGCGTACATCTAGTGCGCCGCGGAAAATAAATGGAAAACAAAGTACGTTGTTAACTTGGTTCGGATAATCAGAGCGGCCAGTCGCCATAATAAGATCGTTGCGTGCAGCATGTGCTAATTGCGGATCAATTTCAGGATCGGGGTTTGAACATGCAAATACAACTGGGCGGTCAGCCATTAACTTCAAATCATCGGCGGCTAATAAATTAGGGCCTGATACACCAACAAACACATCGGCATCTTCAATTACGTCCTGTAAAGTACGTTTATCCGTGTTGTTTGCAAATAATTGCTTATATTCATTTAAGTCATCACGACGTGTATGAATAACACCTTTACGGTCTAACATATAAATATGTTCACGCAGTGCGCCACACTTAATTAAAAGCTCCATACAGGCAACAGCTGCAGCGCCGGCACCTAAACACACGATAATCGCATCTTCAATTGCTTTACCTTGTACTTCTAGCGCATTTAGCATACCCGCAGCCGTTACAATTGCCGTACCATGTTGATCATCATGAAACACAGGAATGCTGCAACGTTCTATAAGTGCTTTTTCTATCTCAAAACATTCTGGCGCTTTAATATCTTCTAGGTTGATACCACCAAACGTGTCTGCAATATTCGCAACCGTGTTGATAAAGTCTTCGGTTGTGCGGTGCTTAACTTCTATATCAATTGAATCTAGGCCTGCAAAACGTTTAAATAATAATGCTTTGCCTTCCATTACTGGTTTCGAGGCCAGAGGGCCTAAATTACCTAAGCCTAAAATTGCGGTGCCGTTAGTAATAACCGCAACCATATTTCCTTTACCAGTATACTTATAGGCATTTGCTGGATCAGCGGCAATTTCACGAACAGGTTCTGCAACACCTGGGCTATATGCGAGCGCGAGGTCTTTAACCGTCTCAGCGGGCTTGGTCAGCTCAATACTGATTTTACCTGGAACGGGATGGGCATGGTAATGTAGTGCTTGTTCACGAAAATCTGACATAACGCGATTATATCCTGCAATTTAAGTTAAAGTGAGAGGTAGTTTTATTCTACGATACCTTTATTATTTTTAAATTCCAAGCAATATCAGGTCTATCCTGTTATATGCTAGAACTCTTAATTTTAAGTGATTTATCAGCAACTTCCCTAGATTATCCTGACATTTTTAAAATATAAATTCGTCATAAAAATGAAAATTACAGGTCGTTTTTACCCTTATTCAATATTTATGAAATACTCTTTTCAGTCTTAAATTAAAATAGTGAAATACCGAACTTTGTTTAACTTTAAATACAAATAACTTCACGTTAACTACATTTAAGTACCATATTTAAAGTGTAACAAATAAAAATATAGATAATATTGGCAATTTTGTCTGCAAATGTTTATGCATATTCGGAATAAGAACAGGAAATAGTTATGCAAAAATAATAAATACAAAACTATTATAAAATGGAGGGATAAGTGAATTTTAGGCACAAAAAAAGCACCCTAAGGTGCTTTTTTTACATAGAAACAAAAAATTATTTTTTGCTGCTAAGTGCACCGAAGCGCTTGTTGAAGCGATCAACACGGCCGCCAGTGTCTAAAATCTTTTGCTTACCAGTGTAAAACGGGTGACACGCAGAACATACGTCTAAGTGAATGTCTTTACACAAAGTAGAACGAGTTTCGAATTTGTTTCCGCATGAACAAGTTGCAGAAATTACTTCGTACTTAGGGTGAATACCTTCTTTCATAGGAACCTCTAGTTAAGGCCGCATCGCTCTCCAAACCCGAAGTCTGGCACCATACGTCGTTAAAACAAATTTATTGGTCGCGAATTTTATCCAACAACCCGCACGCACACAAGCTTTAATTATTCTTTTTACTAAAAAGTCTGCAAACACCTATTGATTACTGATTTGTCGGTAGGCTTTTAATACTATTTTTAGTACATTAGGCTATTAGGTTTCTTAGTTGAGTTGTTATGTGTTTTGTTGAAGTTGCAATAAAAGTCCCCTTACCTCGCACCTTTGATTATAAAGTGGATGAGCAATTAACACCGCTGACTAAATTGCAGCCTGGCATGCGCGTACTCGTCCCTTTTGGCAATCAACGAAAAGTAGCGGTTATCCTTAGTTTAAAAACCGATACAGAAGTTCCTGAAGGCAAAATCAAATCTATTATTGAAGTAATTGATAATTCGCCGGTGTTATCTGCGCAACATTTGGAGCTGCTGAAGTTTACTGCGCGTTATTATTGTTATCCACTAGGTGAAACTATTCATATTGCACTCCCCAATGCGCTGCGCCAAGGTGAATGCCCTGATAAAACCAGTATAAATATGCTGACGTTAACTGATAAAGGGGCGCTTTTACCATCTTTAAAAGCTAAAACACAGCTTAACTTGCTTAAGCAATTATCTGCATCGGGTAAGTCATCATTAACGGAACTAAAAGCACTCGGGTTTAATAAAAAGACTATTGATAGCCTGTTGGCAAAAGAGTTGATAGTGCAAACCATTGAACATGACAATCAATGGCAACATGCCTCTCCTACTGTGGGCACTAAGCCTCGCTTAAATAAAGAACAAGCGATTGCTTGCACAGCTATTAATCAAAGCACCGGTTTCAATAGCTTTTTACTTGAAGGTGTCACTGGTAGCGGTAAAACAGAAGTTTACCTACAGTGTCTTGAAGAGGTGTTAAAGCGTGGAGAGCAAGCGTTAGTACTTGTTCCCGAGATAGGTCTAACACCGCAAACAGTGAATCGTTTTAGGCGCCGCCTCCCTGACACGCCAATTATGCTATGGCATTCAGCGCTCACCGATAACGAGCGCCTGCAAACATGGCGGTTTTGTGAAAAAGGCAGTTGTGCCATCGTTATAGGTACTCGTTCGAGTATTTTTCTGCCCTTTTTAAAACTCGGGATGATTGTGGTTGATGAAGAACATGATGCTTCATTTAAACAACAAGATACTTTACGCTATCATGCACGTGATTTAGCAGCGTATCGTGCTTATCAGCATAACATTCCGCTTATTTTAGGCAGTGCTACCCCCGCTTTAGAAACACTGCACAAAGCAATTAATAACAAATACCAGTTACTCACATTAAGTGAGCGAGCACAAACTGCCACCGATAATCAATTTAAGCTTCTCGACATGAAAGGTCAGCCTGATCAAGCAGGTATTGCCCATGCGAGCCTTGCGATAATGCGCCAGCACCTGAATAAAGGTAAGCAGGTAATGGTATTTTTAAACCGCCGTGGTTTTTCGCCTACTTTAATATGTCATGAGTGTGGTTGGTTAAGTGAATGTAATCGCTGCAGCACGAGTGCAACCTTTCATAAAGCCATCGGTCAGATGATTTGCCATCACTGTGGTGACCAATATCAAGTACCGCATCAATGCCCTGATTGTGGTAGCACGCAGATATTTCCTAACGGTAAAGGCACTGAACAAATAGAAGAATTTTTGAGTACTGAATTTAAAGACATCCCAATTAGCCGAATAGACCGCGACTCTACGAGGCGCAAAGGCAGCCTTGAAAAAGCATTGGATGAAATAAACCAAGGTGGCGCACGCATTTTAGTCGGTACGCAAATGCTGGCCAAAGGCCACCACTTTGCGGATGTAAGCTTAGTACTCATTTTAGATGTAGATAGTGGTTTATATTCGTGTGACTTTAGGGCAACAGAACACCTTGCTCAATTAGTGACTCAGGTTGCAGGCAGAGCGGGACGTTCTGGTGAGCCCGGTGAAGTATTATTACAAACACACTTCCCTGAGCACCCATTATTACAAGATTTAGTTAATAACGGCTATCAAGATTTTGCCCGCTTTGCGCTCACTGAACGAAGTGACGCGCAGTTACCACCCATCACCAGTATGGCAATAGTTCGTGCACAGGGACATAACATTAAGCAAGTCGTCGACTTTCTAACGGATTTGGTTCCTGTCAATGGGGTATCTGGTATACAATTGCTTGGACCTATCCCTGCGCCTTTAGAAAAGATTGCGGGGATGTATCGTTTTCAATTACATATTCAAGCGCAAGATCGACGCATTTTACATCCGTATCTTGCACAAATGGTTGATTATCTCAGCACCAGTAAACTAGCTCAAAAAGTTCGCTGGAGTTTAGACGTAGACCCTACAGACATGATTTAGGTAAGGCCACACATAACACCATGGCACAGCACGATTATATTAATAAAAAACCAAAAAATAGAAAAAATACCAAACAAGAACCGGCTAAAAAACCTTTTCCGCTGTTATTAACCCTGATTGCACTAGTACTTGTCGGTGGCTTTGCATATGGACTCTGGTTTGTTAAAAATAATGCCGATCCTGATCTTGTTGAAAAACAAGCAAACCCAACAGCCGAAAAACAAGTAGAAATAGCGAAACCGCGACCACCTAAATTTATTAAAGAAATTAAAGAGCATGAAATTCAAGTTGAAGTGAAAGAACTTGAACAAAAAGGCCCTTATGTTATGCAGTGTGGTTCATTTAAAACGCATCAACAAGCTGAAACCTTAAAGGCTAAAATAGCCTTTGCTGGGCTAATTTCAGAGATCAAAAAAGCCACAGGTACCAATGGTGTTTGGTATAAGGTGCGTTTAGGGCCTTATGAAACCAAGCGCCAAGCAGAAAGTGATAAGAACAAACTAAAACGAATTAATATCGTTGGCTGCGGAATTTGGGGCTGGACTTGAATTTAAACCATTCACCCATATAACCTCTTCATAATCGTTTTTTACGCGCTGCCCCCTTGCAGCGCGATGATGAGGAATAACATGACTACAATCGTAAGTGTACGCCGTGATGACAAAGTTGTTATTGGTGGTGACGGCCAAGTCTCCCTTGGTAATACTGTAATGAAGGGCAATGCCCGAAAAGTTCGACGTCTTTATAATGGCAAAGTAATTGCTGGTTTTGCTGGCGGTACTGCTGATGCCTTCACCCTTTTCGAACGTTTTGAAAGCAAATTAGAAATGCACCAAGGCAATCTAACTAAAGCGGCCGTAGAAATGGCTAAAGATTGGCGTAGCGATCGTGCCTTACGTAAACTTGAAGCCCTGCTAGCTGTTGCGGATGAAACTGCCTCATTGATCATCACTGGTAATGGTGACGTCGTACAACCTGAAAACGACCTGATCGCAATTGGCAGCGGCGGAAACTTTGCACAATCTGCTGCAACCGCCTTATTAGAAAATACCGACTTAAGTGCCCATGAAATTGTAGAGAAAAGCCTAACAATTGCTGGCAACATCTGTGTATTTACGAATAACTTCCAAACTATCGAAGAATTGTAATAGGAATTCGCTATGTCTGATATGACCCCAAGAGAAATTGTTCATGAGCTAGACCAACATATTATTGGTCAAGCAAAAGCAAAAAAAGCGGTTGCTATTGCCCTTCGTAATCGCTGGCGCCGTATGCAGTTAAACGAAGATTTACGTGCAGAAGTAACGCCAAAGAATATTTTAATGATTGGCCCTACTGGTGTAGGTAAAACGGAAATTGCGCGTCGATTAGCAAAACTGGCTAATGCCCCCTTTATTAAAGTGGAAGCCACTAAATTCACAGAAGTAGGTTATGTAGGTAAAGAAGTTGAAACTATCATCCGTGATTTAGTCGACGTTTCAATCAAAATGACCCGTGAACAACAAACCAAAAAGTTTAAACACCGTGCAGAAGAAGCCGCTGAAGAGCGTATTTTAGATGTATTACTACCTCCAGTGAAAGATCAGTATGGGGAAGTTCAGCGCGATGAAAGCTCATCGACACGTCAATCGTTTCGTAAAAAATTACGCGAAGGCCAGCTAGATGACAAAGAAATCGATATTGATTTAGCCCAAGCTCAACCGAATGTTGAAATTATGGCTCCTCCTGGTATGGAAGAAATGACCAACCAGCTACAGGGCATGTTTCAAAATATGGGTGGTGATAAACGCACTAAACGTAAGCTTAAAATTAAAGAAGCATTTAAACTACTTACCGAAGAAGAAGCCGGAAAATTAGTTAACCCTGAAGAATTAAAAGAGCAGGCAATTTTTGCTGTAGAGCAAAACGGCATTGTGTTTATTGACGAAATCGACAAAATCTGTAAGCGCGGTGAAGCCTCAGGTCCAGATGTAAGCCGTGAAGGTGTACAACGTGATTTACTACCGCTTATTGAAGGTTCTACAGTAAACACTAAGCATGGCATGGTCAAAACTGACCATATGCTATTTATTGCCTCAGGTGCATTCCAGATGTCTAAACCATCAGACATGATCCCGGAGTTACAAGGCCGTTTACCTATTCGTGTTGAACTTGAAGCACTCACAGCCGATGACTTTAAGCGCATTTTAACTGAGCCACACGCATCACTTACGGAGCAACAACGCGAGCTACTCAAAACAGAGCATGTCGCTGTTGAATTTAGCGACGATGCAATTGAGCGAATTGCTAAAGCCGCTTGGCAGGTTAATGAGAAAACCGAAAACATCGGTGCTCGCCGTCTGCATACTGTTATGGAAAGATTAATGGAAGAAATTTCATATGATGCTTCTGAAAAAGCGGGTTCAAGTTTAGTTATTGACGCTGCCTATGTTGAAAAGCACCTAGGTGCGCTGGTTGAAGATGAAGACTTAAGCCGCTTTATTCTTTAACAGCCGTTTAATGTATACTAAAAGCCTCCAGCATGGAGGCTTTTTTGTAAGTGAGATGACGATGAAACAAGTAACTAAAGTGCACTATCATAGTGTAAGTAAAAATTTAGATGTGTTTTTTGATGATCATTCAGACGCAACCTTCAGTACTGAATTTTTACGGGTTCACTCTCCCTCAGCCGAGGTGCAAGGCCATGGCTCTGAGCCTATGAAGTTAGTACTTAATAAACAAACAGTGGGCATTAAAAGCATTACACCCGTAGGGCATTACGCATTACGTTTAGAGTTTGACGACGGGCACAACAGCGGGTTGTTTAGCTGGCAATATTTGGCTAAGTTACAAGCCGAACATACTAAGTTGTGGGACACTTATTTAGAACGTGTTAAACAACATGAAAATAACAAAGATAGCGTACCAATAAAATTTGTACCTTAGCGTCAGTTATGATGCTTCTGCTTCGTTAATAACAAACAAGCGGCAATTAAGCCGCTTGTTTCTATGGATAATTAAACTTTATATTTTGAGATTGCTTGATGAAGCACCCTTGATTGCTCAGATACCTCTTCACTTGTTTGCGCATTCGTTTGTGAATGAGCAGCAGCCCCTTCAGCAATATCTCGAATACGGACTACGTTTTTATTAACCTCTGATGCTACCTGACTCTGTTCATCAATAGCAGTAGCAATATGCGTACTCATTTCCATAATCGTTTGCACATCAACAGTGATAGCTCCTAGCAATTCACCCGCTTTTGTTGCTTGTGTTGCACTCTCACCACCTTGAGTACGACACTGATGCATGATACTCACTACCTCTTGGGTACGCTGTTGTAAGGTGTTAATAATACCCTCAATTTCGCTAGTTGACTCTTGCGTGCGTTGTGCAAGTGAGCGCACCTCATCTGCAACAACCGCAAAACCACGACCTTGTTCACCCGCTCTCGCGGCTTCAATGGCCGCATTTAAGGCAAGTAAATTAGTTTGTTCTGCAATGGCACGAATTACATCAAGTACAGAGCCAATGGTTTCACCATCTTTTTCTAGCTGTGACACCACGCTAGAGGCCTTACCAAGCGAATCAGACAAAGCATTAATATGTTTAATGGTTGATTCTACTTCAACCTGACCTTGTTGAGCACTTACATTGGTTGATTCAGCTTTTTTAGCAGCAGCTTCTGTATTATGTGAAATGTCTTGAATGGTAGCTTGCATTTCTGTGGCTGCAGTTGCCACCATATCCGCTTCATGCAATTGCTCTTGCATGCCTGAGCTAGTCGCTGAGGTTGTTTCAGATAGGTTACCCGTTGCTATATTAAGCGTTGTCAGTGCAGTATTTACTTCATAAATGAGCTCTTTAAAATCACCGATTAAACTATTAAAGTCTATGGTCATTCTGGTTACTTCATCTTCCCCTTTATGCTCTATAAACAAGCTTAAATCATTGTTTTTTCTTATCTTGTCAATAGTTTGATAAACTCTCTCAATAGGCTGAATAATCGAGCGACTCGTTAAGTACACAAGAACCATAACAATAACACTGGCAATTATAAATATGGCTATTGCCAATAATTGTGCCTGCTGGGCCGTCTCAGCAACTTGTTTTTTAGTTGCTGTAGTAATGGCAGTCACCACATCATCACTTTTCTTAATACTGACTCTCATTTTTCCAAGAGCACCCGAATCTAAATCAACCCCTAAAGCGATTTGTGCTTCAACTAGTGCGGTAAATTTACCTTGGTAAGTAGTCATCATTGAGGTTAATTGATTGCGTATATTACTAGGTATTTCTGCGGTATTTACTTGTTGTTTTAACTCATCACCTAATTTATTAAATCGGTCTAAATATTTGGTATCTAAACGCAACATAAAATCTTTCTCAGCACGGCGTAGCTGCAACATGGTGGTCAGTAATTTATAATCATTTTGCTGATTCAATAATGTTTCAATGTTGTGTACTGACTCACGCAGTTCGCCATAAAGCGCATCTTTAGGGTGTAAACCTATCTTCCGTTGCAAATTAACAACAATTTGAAAGTCATCATAATACTGCTTTGCAAGCACCTCAAATTGGTTAACCTGATCAATGGCAATATCTAAATCTTTAGATAAAACAGATAGTTTCCCTAGTTTTAGCTGCAGCTGTTTATATTCATTGGTGAATAAATCTAAGCTTTTTTCATCTTTGTAAAATAAAAAGTCTTTTTCATATTTACGCATCGAAAGCTCATGTACATCAAGCTCTTCGGCGTATTGAATTGTTTCATTTAATTTAAGCATCACACGTGCTTCATAAATTATGATGCATAGCATGACAATCATTGCTAAACCTACAACTAAGGCATTTAGTTGCAAACGGCGTTTTATCGTCAGATTTTGTAGAAAATTCATTGTAAATACCTATATTAAATTTGCCAGCGCAGTATAAAGTGATGCTTTCTTTCATTTAACTCATTAAGTTTGAACAAATAAAAAGGGTCGCCGGTAAAGTCTAACCATTAACAAACTCCTTTTAAACAAATGGACAATATAAAACCATTGGCCTAACCACAGTATTACTCAATTTTACAACTCTTGCCACTGAAGATGAAAATGTTCAGCCGCATCATGGATGCAATACACCTGTTTATAATCTTGTTGTGGGGAAATGACAAGTTTATGAAAGAATTATTATTCTTATAGTTGATTTAGTTCTAATTATGGCTAAATTTACTGCGATTAAGTCGTTGTTATTGCATATAAGGAGGGTATACTGAGTCACTAACTTATGTATCTTTTGAGGATAAAATAATGGATTACAGCACTTCTGATTTATGCGACCACTTTGCTGATGTGGTTGATGTGCTTGAACCTATGTTCATCAACTTTGGTGGTCGACACAGTTTTGGTGGCCGCATTAAAACGGTAAAATGTTTTGAAAACAATGAACTGATCCGCCAATTACTTTCTCAAGATGGTACTGATCAGATTTTACTTATTGATGGTGGCGGCTCAACTCGCAGAGCATTAATCGACATTGAGCTGGCTGAGCTGGCACTAGAAAACAATTGGCAAGGCATTATCGTATATGGTGCATTACGTCACGTTGATGAGCTTGAAGAACTTGATTTAGGTATTCAAGCTATTGCGTCAATTCCTGTTGCAGCAGACAGTGAAGGCGCGGGCGAAAGCGGTATAGGGGTTAATTTCGCTGGCGTATCATTTTTTGATGATGACTTTGTATATGCTGACAGTACCGGTATTGTGCTTTCAGCTGAAGAATTAGAGCTAGAAATAATAGAACTGTAGCGTGACCGTTCAGCTTAAAATATATAACGAAAGCACGGTAAAGGAAATTTGCTCTGACCGTGCTGGAGAGCTAAAAGCATGGCAGTCGATGGCATTACTTGATGCCCGCGACAATATTCAACAAGCACTTGCTGATGCCGTACAATTTGGTATGCGCTTTGTTTTACTCGGGATTTGTGAAGACATTGGCCCGAGAGCCAATCTAGGAAATGGTGGCGCACAGCATGCTTGGCCTGCGTTTTTACAACGCTTTTTAAACCAACCTCATAATGACGCTATTGCCATGCAAAAAGTATTACTGCTTGGCGAAGTCACCCTCGATGATTTAATGCAACAAGCACTACCGCTTGATAATCATAATCCAAACGACTTAGCTCAATTGCGTAAGCTGTGCGCTGAAATAGATGAGCGAGTTGAAGCAATTTTAGACATGGTTTTTAAAGCGGGTCTTGAACCTATTGTTATTGGCGGCGGGCATAATAACTGTTTAGGTATTATTCGCTCACTTGCCAAACATAGCCATAGCGCAATCAACGCGATTAATTTAGATCCTCATGCCGACTTTCGTGAGTGTGAAGGTAGGCACAGTGGTAATGGGTTTCGCTACGCTTATCAAGAGCAGCTGCTCAATAATTACCATGTTATTGGCTTACATGAGCTAAAAAACAATCAGCCTATTTTTGATGCTATGCAGAGCGCTAACTTTAGCTACACAAGCTACCAAACAATAAACGTGAAGCGCGAAATAAACTTAACTGAAGCAACTGCCCATGCACTCAAAGAGTTTGATAACGCACCGCTAGGGGTAGAGGTTGATTTAGATAGCTTAACCTATATGCCTGCAAGTGCCTTTAATTATTGTGGTTTTGATGTCAGCGATGGTGAGCATTATGTTTACTTAGCTGCAAGCGATCCCCGCAGTGCTTATTTACACTTATGCGAAGCAGCACCTTCACAACACCCCCATTCTATAACTGCAGGTAAATTACAGTGTGGCCAAGTGATCAGTGCTTTAGTTAATACCTATTTACAGACAAAACTAAGCCTTTAAAACACACTTAAAGTTCTTGTGCTTCTAACCATTGCTTAAACCAACTCATTAATCCTAAACTGCTCAATGGGTGTCCAAAATAGTATCCCTGTGAAGCGTAGGCTTTTAGACTTTTTACAAACTTTAGTTGATCGAGTGTTTCAACACCTTCAAAAATAACTTTCGTCTGTTGCTGGTTATGCATTTCAACCATACCACCTACTAAACTACGTATGTTGTTTTGATTACTAAAGTCAGCAGTTAATGCAGGCGATATTTTAATGTATGCCACCGCTAAACTAGGTAACTTAGAAAGTAATACAGGATTATCACCTAAACCATCAACGCACACTTTTAAACCTAAGCTGTTAAGTCTTGCTATCATGGCTCTACCTTTATCATCTAGGCTAGTAAAAATGTGTAGCGGACATTCTAAAATTAAATCACCAGGCCTAAGTTGGTGCTCACCGATAACCCCATAAACAAAATCAACAAACTCTTCGTTGAGCATTTCTGGGCCAAATAAGTTAACACTTAAAGGCACCCTCATTCCTTCCATACGCAGTGCCATGGCAAGCTCTCCAGCTCGTTCAATAACAAAGGTCGCAAGTGAGTAACCAAGCCCTGCAATTCTAATATCGTTGATAAACTGGCTCGCCGATAAAGTCCCTTGGGTTGGATGCTGCCAGCGTAATAGCAATTCTAAAAATTCAATTTGGCCATCTTCATTTCGAATAACCGGTTGAAAAAACAATTCGAACTCATCAGCAAAGCTGATATTCGCCAGCTCAGTTAATCGCGCTTGCTGCTCTAAATGATCAGTCGTCATTTGCTGATGATAAGCCACAATTTGTTTAGCTGGCCGACTATCAAGCGCCAAGTAAGCATGACTAATTAGCTCATCAAAGCTGCTGCTTTGTTTATTACAATGTACATAACTGGCTCTTACTTTTACTTCAATCGTACAATTAGCTACATTAAACGGCTTTAAGGTAGCGCCAATAATTTGCTTTATAAGCTGTTGATGTAAATGATTATGATTTTGTAAATCACAAATAAATGCAAAGTTTAACCCACCCAAGTGCGCTAATTTAGCATGCTCAGCAAGAAAAAAAACTTCATCGCTATCTAATAAATCTTTTATTCGATTGGCCGACTGAGATAATAATAAGTCGCCAAAATCTCGGCCAATATGTTGATTAACTTGAGCAAAACCTTCTAGCCTCAGTACGATGATTGCTGCTGTAAATGAATCCTTATCATTGAGTTCATTATATTTTTGACGTAACTGCTGTTTATCAGGGAAGCTGGCTAAGGGTGAGTTTTCAACATACGCTTCAGGCTCGGTTTCTGGCTTTAAAGTTGGAGCAGTCTGCGGCGTATTAGCCATTAAAAAACCACTGCTACTGAGTAGTAAAATTGGAATAAGTAACCACGCTAAATGCAATGTAAAAAAGAGGTAACCTGTAAATAATAAAACAAGCCCGCCTGAGGCACAGGCACTGATAAGTAACGGGACTTTTTGCTTTAGCAAATTCGCCTGATATAAATGAAAAGCAAATCCCAGAGCCAATAACAAAACAAACCAAGGGATGGCAGTGCTAACCATAGCTAAACCAATCAGCCCAGTGTATAAAAAGCTGAGCCTTATTACGTTACTTTTAACGGTTAACAACGCTGCAACCATTGCCATTAAAAGTGCACCACTTAAAAAAATAGCTAAATTGCTATAGCTCAATAACGTTCCATCCATAGCTGAGGTACTCACTGACATTAAATAAAACATAGGCTTAAGAGTTAAGTCTCATAATTAGCTAAGTTTACCCAATATCCATAGATTTAACAGTTTATTTACCCCAAACTGATAACTTAATTGTGCTGGATGCTCAATTTGCCAATGTGCTATGTCGGCGCGAGCACCTACTTTTAATACGCCTCTATCAGCAAAACCTAGAGCCTGAGCCCCGTGTGCCGTGACTCCCATTAATGCCTGCTCTGGAGTAAAATTAAATAATGTACAAGCCATATTCATCATTAATTGCAAAGAACATAACGGTGATGTCCCGGGGTTAAAATCACTGGCAATTGCGATGGGGACCTTGTATTTATTTAACAGCTCAATCGGAGGATATTTCGTTTCTTTTAAAAAATAAAAAGCGCCGGGCAGTAATACCGCCACAGTACCTGCATTTGCCATAGCTTTAACTCCGGCTTCATCAAGATATTCCAAATGATCGGCCGACAAACCATTGTATTGCGCCACCAGCGCAGCACCTTGTTGATTGGATAATTGCTCAGCATGGCACTTAATTGCTAACCCCAGTTTTTTAGCCGCATCAAATACTCGCTGCGTTTGAGCATGACTAAAACCAATATCCTCACAAAATACGTCTACTGCATCGACTAAATCATGTTCAACAAGTGTGTTAAGCATTTCATTACACACTAAATTTATATAATCATCACTGCGATTTTTAAACTCTAAAGGTAGTGCATGCGCGCCTAAAAAGGTATTAATGACTTCAATAGGATGATGTTGATTTAAAAGCCTAGCGACTTCTAATATTTTTTTTTCATTTTCTATATCAAGCCCATACCCTGACTTAATTTCTACCGTAGTGACACCTTCAGCTAGCAGTGCATTTAAACGATCTTTTGCTGCTACAAATAATTGTTCGTGGTCAGCCTCTCGGGTTGCTTTCACGGTACTTGCAATTCCGCCCCCTTGCGCGGCAATTTGCTGATAGCTTACCCCCTGTAAACGCTGCTCAAACTCCTGTGCACGAGAACCGGCAAACACCAAGTGAGTATGGCAGTCAATTAAGCCCGGGGTTAACCACTGCCCTTTGATACTTACTACCGGAGTGGCTAATACATCAAAATCAGGTAACTCAGTTTGCTCACCCAACCATATTATTTTGCCATTTTTAATTGCTAAAGCCGCATTTTCTATCGCTCCATAAGGTGCATCAATGTTGTTATCCATGGTGGCAATATTGGCATCGGTGAGTAATAAATCGATATCATTTAACTGTTCTGTGGATTCTGTAGCTTGCATAAGTCTCTCCGCGATAGTGTTCAAACGAGTTTAAAAACACATCTTGTATATACAAGATGATTATGCCATCTTACTAGGTATTGTTCATTTTTAATATACTAAAAATATTTATGCCAGTACCTAAGTTTACGCAAATAAAACAATTTATTGTGGACAAAATACGCAGTGGGCTTTGGCTTGAAAACCAACGTGTCCCCTCAGAAAACGAACTAGCCAAACAGTTTACAGTAAGCAGAATGACCGCACGTCGGGCACTTAGCGAACTCACTGATGCGGGCATTTTAACCCGTAGCCAAGGCCTGGGAACGTTTGTAGCAAGCTTCAAGTCTCAGTCGTCATTACTTGAAATAAAAAACATCGCCAATGAAGTAAAAGAGCGAAACGGAAACTACAGCTGCACAGTGCAAGTATTAGAATCGATTAATGCCGTCGCGCCAATTGCAATTGCTTTAGGTGTAGAGGTAGATAGCGTGGTGTATCGCAGTGTCATTATTCATAATGAAAACGACAGCCCCTTACAAGTTGAGGAGCGCTTTGTAAATCCGCCCCTTGCAAAAGATTATTTACAACAAGATTTTACCGCCCTTACCCCGCACGAATACTTATCAACAGTTGCTCCTTTAACGCAAGCGAGGCATACGGTAGAGGCTATTACGCCAAATAGTGAAATGTGCCAATGGCTTAATTTATATAACGAAGAGCCCTGTTTACAAGTAATACGCCGTACTTGGTCGGTAAACGGAATTGTTAGTTTTGCACGACTTATATCGCCAGGCAGTAAGTACCGCTTGGGCGGACAATTAACATTTAAAAACAATAATAAAGCCCATAACGCTTAAATTTAACAGGAGTGAATAATGGATCATCGACTGGACACACAACGCACAATTCGCGCACAGCATGGTAATCAAATATCTACTAAAAGCTGGCAAACCGAAGCAGCTAAACGCATGCTAATGAATAATTTAGACCCTGATGTTGCCGAGCACCCGCAAGCTTTGGTGGTGTATGGCGGCATTGGCCGTGCTGCCCGTGACTGGCCAAGCTACGACAAAATAATTGAGACGCTTGAGCGCCTTGACGATGACGAAACCCTATTAGTGCAATCAGGTAAACCGGTGGGGGTATTTAAAACTCATAGCAACGCACCGCGGGTATTAATTGCAAATTCTAACCTTGTTCCGCATTGGGCTAACTGGGAACATTTTAACGAGTTAGATAAAAAAGGCTTGATGATGTACGGCCAAATGACCGCTGGCTCTTGGATTTATATCGGTTCTCAAGGGATTGTTCAAGGCACTTACGAAACCTTTGTAGCTATGGCAAAACAACATTTTTCAGGCGATGCCAAAGGTAAGTGGGTATTAACAGGTGGCCTGGGAGGAATGGGCGGTGCACAACCATTAGCTGCAACCATGGCAGGCTTTAGTGCCTTAGTGGTGGAATGTGATGAAAGCCGTATCGATTTTCGAATAAAAACAGGGTACGTCGACGTAAAAGCCACAGATCTTGAGCATGCATTAAAATTAATAACCGATGCCTGCGTAAAAGGTGAAGCGCTTTCTGTGGGTTTACTTGGTAACGCGGCTGATGTTTTTAGTACCTTAGTAAAAAGTGGTATTACTCCCGATATAGTCACCGATCAAACCTCAGCCCATGATCCGCTTAACGGCTACCTACCACAAGGTTGGAGTATGGAGCATGCAGCAAAAATGCGAATCGATAATCCACAAGCAGTGGTCAAAGCAGCCAAACAATCAATGGCTGTTCAAGTAACAGCGATGTTGGCACTACAAGATGCAGGCGCAGCAACTACCGACTATGGCAACAATATTCGTCAAATGGCGCTCGAAGAAGGCGTAGCAAATGCATTTGATTTCCCTGGGTTTGTACCTGCTTATATTCGTCCATTATTTTGTGAAGGCATTGGCCCATTTAGATGGGTAGCACTATCGGGCGATCCCGAAGATATTTACAAAACAGACGCAAAAGTAAAAGAGCTCATTCCTGATGATAAGCATTTGCATAATTGGCTTGATATGGCGCGTGAGCGAATTCAATTTCAAGGCTTGCCTGCACGTATTTGTTGGGTTGGCTTAAAAGACCGCGCGCGTTTAGCGGTTGCCTTTAATGAAATGGTTAAAAATGGTGAACTTAAAGCACCAGTAGTTATTGGCCGCGATCATCTTGACTCAGGCTCAGTAGCTAGTCCTAATCGTGAAACAGAGAACATGCAAGATGGCTCCGATGCAGTCTCTGATTGGCCTTTATTAAATGCCCTGCTCAATACCGCAGGCGGTGCTACTTGGGTATCGCTTCATCATGGTGGCGGCGTTGGAATGGGCTTTAGCCAGCATTCAGGTGTAGTTATTGTTGCCGATGGTACCGATGAAGCAGAGCAACGCCTTGCTAGAGTGCTGTGGAACGATCCCGCTACCGGTGTAATGCGCCATGCCGATGCTGGTTATGACATTGCAAAAAACTGTGCACAACAACAAAACCTAGACCTACCTATGCTTAACAAGGATAAGTCATGATTTCATTCACACTCACACCGGGTCAGCTTGAATTAAATACCTTAAGAAAAATTAATCAATCGGCCGTAGATTTAACTTTGGCAACTGAGTCCGCCACACAAATAGCAGCCAGTGCCCAAACCGTTCAAGACGTAATAAACGAGCAGCGTACTGTATATGGTATTAATACCGGCTTTGGTTTATTAGCCAATACTAAAATAGCGAATGATGAGCTAGAACTATTACAACGCAGTATTGTGCTTTCACACGCTGCGGGCATTGGCGAGTTAATGGATGACAGCACGGTCAGATTAATGATCACCCTAAAAGTAAATTCTTTATCACGGGGTTATTCTGGTATTCGTCTAGCTGTCATTGAGTTTTTTATACAACTACTTAAAAATGAAGTGTACCCATGCGTGCCTAAAAAAGGCTCAGTAGGCGCATCGGGCGATTTAGCCCCCCTTGCTCATATGTGCCTGCCTTTATTAGGTGAAGGGAAAATGCGCTATCAAGGAGAGCTAATAAGCGCAGAACAGGGGTTAAAAATTGCAGGGCTAGAGCCACTGACATTAGCTGCTAAAGAAGGCTTAGCACTATTAAATGGCACACAGGCCTCTACTGCATTCGCACTGCAGGGCTTATTTAGAGCAGAAGATTTGTACGCACAAAGCTGTGTTATTGGCTCTATAAGTATTGAGGCCGCCATGGGCAGTCGCGCACCGTTTGATGCTCGTATTCATGAGGTTCGTGGTCAAAAAGGGCAAATTGATACCGCGCACGTATTTAGAGAGCTATTAAGCACCCACTCACAAATTAGTGACTCACATATTAATTGTGAAAAAGTACAAGACCCTTATTGCCTGCGTTGCCAACCGCAAGTACTTGGTGCGTGCTTAACCCAAATACGCCAAGCCGCCGAAGTATTAATATGTGAATCAAACGGGGTAACCGATAACCCACTCGTTTTTGCCGATGTGGGGGATATTATTTCAGGTGGAAACTTTCATGCTGAGCCCGTTGCTATGGCCGCTGATAATCTTGCGATTGCCATTGCCGAAATTGGCGCCTTAGCTGAGCGACGTATTGCCTTACTTATTGACTCTAATTTATCAAAATTGCCGCCATTTTTAGTTGAAAACGGTGGGGTAAATTCAGGATTTATGATAGCTCAAGTGACCGCAGCTGCGCTCGCCTCTGAGAACAAGTCACTAGCACACCCAGCCTCGGTAGATAGCTTACCGACCTCAGCTAACCAAGAAGACCATGTCTCTATGGCAACCTTTGCCGCTAGGCGCTTAGTTGATATGGCTAATAATACGCAAGGCGTGTTAGCCGTTGAGTGGCTAAGTGCTTCTCAAGGGTTAGAATTTAGAGCGCCACTACATGCGTGTAAGCAGGTAGAAAATGCGAAGGCACTGCTACGCCAACATGTTAGCTATTACGATAAAGACCGCTACTTTGCTCCCGATATCGAAGCGGCTAACACACTACTAAGTGAAGGTAAGTTGTGCGACTTCATAAGCCACTCACCTTTACCTTCTTATTAAATAGCCTGAACTCTGGTTAAGAGATTTACTAACGTATTGAATCAATATGATATTTATGTTTATTTTCTCTAGCCAGAGATTTCCAGTGAAAACAAGGCGAAATTACGCGTCAATAGCTCGCCTATTGCAAGTAAATTCAACGCAGTTAGCACTGAAAATAGCTGCTTGAGATAGATTTATTATTCAGAGTTCAGGTTAAATACCATACTGATAACTAAAACCCAGCGCTTCTATCGCTGAGCCAATAACTTTGCGCTCAGCGACTTCATCGCTACTAAAACTTGGCATTTGTGTGCCATACAGCTCACATTTTTGTGCATAATAATCTGCTTTGCTCGGGTGCGCAGGGTTAACTACATTATAAATGCTTTGCCCTTGTGACCAATTGTTAAGTACCGCATAAATAGCATTGATCACATCTTGTTGATGCACCATGTTCACCACTTGCTGACTAGAGGTGTTGAGTTCCTTACCCGCCACAAACCGACCCGGCTCTCTGTTTGGCCCCAACAACCCAGCTAAGCGCAGTACTTTACCTTGCTGTTCAAGAACTTGCTCTTCAGCATCATAGAGCTTTATTTGTCGTTCGTTAGTGCCAGATATATCGCTACTTTCACTATAAACTCCGGGCTCTTGATCATACACTCCAGTCGATGAGCACAATAAAAAACCTTTGCAATTAAGCTCAGTTGCCAGCTTTAACCCCTGTTCCAACACTTGTGAATAATCGCTTTCGCTGTCACGACTGCGCGGCGGTATAGCACATACCCAATACGCATTTTGTAAATCTACTTGATGCTGCAGCTCGCCGTTTTGTAAAACAAACTGACGCTCAAAATCAAATTGATGAGTGTCACTACGATGAGTTCCTTGCACTTGCCAACCTTGTTTTTGTGCATCAATACATAAGGCTTGGCCAAGCCAGCCAGCGCCAAGGACTACTAAGTTATCTTTGTTGGTTTGCACTTTATTTTCCCTTTTATTAAAACTCAATCAACGCGTTTTATAGCAACAAAAAATATGATGAACTCTATACTACTAAAAATAATATTAGCAAACGCTGATTGCATAAGATATTAACACACGCTTCATTTGCGATTAGTAGCTTATTTAATAATACCGCTACCATGTATATGCACCTGCCGATAAACCGTATGGCTTAAGTGACCTACCGAGAGTAATTAATAAAATTATTGCTCAATTTAAAGATTAAAAAACGATGACCGCAAGCAAAGCATTTAAGGGTGAAATTTAAGCGCTTTGCTCTTGTTTTTAATTTATTCAACACCATATCTTCAGAGTCTGTTTATCTGCAGTTTTAATCAAGTTTCGTTACATAACGCTATTTTCATGAGCGAGATCTCATTTTTCTGTTTTAAATGAAGATCTTTTTATAGAGGTAGTTTGATGTTTAGCAGAGTCTGGTATAGTAGCGCAGGTAATAAACAGTGCTTTTTAAGCAGCTTAATACAAAATTGCTAATTAATGTGTCCTAAAGGTTAATTCAAAGAATACATTAATTATCAATTGTAAAAAATGGGTTAGCCGATGCACGGCTAGCAAAAAAACACATTGTAACGGTTTTATCATGATATCTAATTTATTTACCAAGATTTTTGGTAGTCGCAATGACCGCACTATTAAAAACCTAAGAAAGACGGTCGCACTGATCAATGCACTTGAAACGCAACTAGAAGCGCTTTCAGATGAAGATTTAAAAGCTAAAACAGCTGAGTTTAGAGAACGTTACGATAACGGACAAAGCTTAGGCGATATTCTACCAGAAGCATTTGCTGTGGTACGTGAAGCGTCAAAGCGTGTAAACGGTATGCGTCACTTCGACGTGCAATTATTAGGTGGTATGGTTTTACAACAAGGCCGTATTGCAGAAATGCGTACTGGTGAAGGTAAAACCCTAACAGCAACGCTTCCTGCTTATTTAAATGGCTTAACAGGCAAAGGCGTTCATGTCATTACCGTGAATGACTACTTAGCCAAGCGTGATGCTGAAACCAACCGTCCACTATTTGAGTTTTTAGGCTTAACCGTTGGTTGTAATGTTCCGGGCATGATGCCACAACAGAAAAAACAAGCTTATGCAGCTGACATCACTTACGGTACCAATAACGAATTTGGTTTTGACTACCTACGTGACAACATGGCATTTAGCATTGATGAGCGCGTTCAACGCCCATTATTTTATGCCGTAGTGGATGAAGTGGATTCAATCCTAATTGATGAAGCGCGAACGCCGCTTATTATTTCAGGCCCAGCTGAAGACAGCTCAGAGCTTTACACTGAAATAAATACCATTGTTCCTTTACTTGAACTACAAGAAAAAGAAGATGAGGAAGGGATTGAAGGCGATGGCGATTTCACTATCGATGAAAAATCTAAGCAAGTTCACCTAACTGAGCGTGGGCAAATAAAAGTTGAAGAGCTTCTTACAGAGCGCGGCTTAATTGAAGAAGGTGATTCACTGTACTCAGCAGCGAGCATCACGCTACTTAGTCACGTTTATGCAGCTCTTCGTGCACACAAGCTTTACCAAAAAGATGTTGACTACGTTATTAAAGAAAACGAAGTTATCATTATTGATGAGCACACAGGTCGCTCTATGGAAGGACGTCGTTGGTCAGAAGGTTTACACCAAGCCGTAGAAGCAAAAGAAGGTGTGAAAATTCAAAACGAGAACCAAACGTTAGCTTCGATTACGTTCCAAAATTACTTCCGCTTGTACGAAACGCTAGCAGGTATGACAGGCACAGCCGATACAGAAGCATTTGAGTTTCAGTCTATCTACGGTTTAGACACAGTTGTTATGCCAACCAATAAGCCAATGATCCGTGATGATCGCGCAGATTTGGTGTACCTAACGCAAGAAGAAAAGTACGAAGCCATTTTAGCAGACATTAAAGACTGTCAAGAACGTGGTCAGCCAGTACTTGTAGGTACTATCTCAATTGAAAGCTCTGAGTACTTGTCGCAGTTTTTGCGTAAAGAAAAAATTAAGCACAATGTACTGAACGCTAAATTCCACGCACAAGAAGCTGACATTGTTTCTGATGCGGGCTTACCAGGGACTGTTACTATTGCCACTAACATGGCTGGTCGTGGTACCGATATTGTACTGGGTGGTAACTGGAATAGTGAAGTTGAAAAACTTGAAAACCCAACTGACGAACAAATTGCCGAAATTAAAGCCGCATGGAAGATTCGCCATGACGCAGTAATTGATGCCGGTGGTTTACACATTATTGGTACAGAGCGTCATGAATCACGTCGTATTGATAACCAATTACGTGGTCGTTCTGGCCGTCAAGGTGATGCCGGTTCAAGCCGTTTCTACCTATCGATGGACGATGCACTGATGCGTATTTTTGCTGGTGAGCGCATGACTAACATGATGCGTAAACTAGGTATGCAACGTGGCGAAGCGATTGAACACCCATGGGTTAACCGCGCAATAGAAAACGCTCAGCGTAAAGTAGAAGCACGTAACTTTGATGTGCGTAAACAGCTACTTGAGTACGATGATGTAGCAAACGACCAACGTCGTGTTGTTTACTCTCAACGTAACGAATTGCTTGAAGAAGGTGATATTTCAGAAACGATTACCGCTATCCGTGGTGATGTGCTCGCGGGTGTAATTGATCAATACATTGCCCCACAAAGCTTGGCTGAAATGTGGGATATCCCAGGGCTTGAAGAGCGCTTAAAGCAAGATTTCCTAATTGAGTTACCAATTACTCAGTGGTTAGCTGATGACAATAAACTGTACGAAGAAAAACTTCGTGAGCGTATTGAAGAAGCGGTTGAACAAGCCTACAAGCAAAAAGAGGAAATGGTCGGCGATTCTGTACTGCGTCAGTTTGAAAAAGCCATTATGCTTCAAAGTCTTGACCAACATTGGAAAGACCACCTTGCTGCAATGGATCACTTACGCCAAGGTATTCACTTACGTGGTTACGCACAAAAGAATCCTAAGCAAGAATACAAACGTGAGTCGTTTGAGTTATTCTCTGAAATGCTAGAAAACTTAAAAGTCGATGTGGTCGGTATTTTAAGTAAAGTGCAAGTTCGCGCTGAAGAAGATGTTGAAAAAGTAGAAGAGCAACACCGTAAAAGTGAAAATGCCCCTCGCGAATATCAACATGAAGAAGCAGAGCACGTAGGTGGTGAAGCACCGCAAAGCGCTCAGGTTATGGCACGTAGCGAGCCAAAAGTTGGCCGTAACGATCCATGTCCATGTGGTTCAGGCCAAAAATACAAACAATGTTGTGGTAAATTAAAATAACACCACTTTGTTACGTTAGATAAAAAGCGACGCTTGCGTCGCTTTTTTTATGCTGTTTAAGGGAGAGGTAATGACTAAAGTAATCATCAATGTTGCTGTGGGTGTAATTAAAAAAAATAACAATTTGTTTATTTGTAAACGTGCAGATGAGCAACATCAAGGTGGGCTATGGGAGTTTCCTGGTGGCAAAGTTGAAGCTGGAGAAAGTGTGTTTCAAGCCCTAAAACGTGAACTGCTAGAAGAAGTAGGGCTGACTATTCACAGCTCAAGCGAACTTATCACTATAGAGCATGACTATGGCGATAAATGCGTACGACTTAATGTGCATGTGGTCAGTAACTTTAATGGTCAAGCTCATGGCGCAGAAGGGCAACCAAGCGAATGGGTAGGCATTGACGAACTTGATAACTATGATTTTCCCGCTGCTAATGTTGAGATAATCAGCGCCATAAAAACGAAATATAGCTAGTTTTATTATCAGGCATATAAGTAACTAAAAAGCCAGTGAGCATCATGCTCACTGGCTTTTTATTTTGCGATTAGTTTAAGCTAATTTCAGCTCAAATTACCAAATTTTTACGCGATCTTCAGGCTTGATATACATTTTATCGCCCTCTTTAACATCAAACGCTTGGTAAAATTCTGGCATGTTCGACAAAATACCAATTACGCGATAATGACTCGGTGAATGTGAATCGGTCATTAAACGATTACGTAGCGCCTCATCACGGTATTTACGACGCCAAATTTGCGACCAGCCCATAAAGAAGCGTTGGTCGCCCGTATAGCCTTCAATAATGGGCGCTTTCGAATCACCCAGCGATAGCTGATACGCTTTATAAGCGACGGTTAAGCCGCCTAAATCACCAATATTTTCACCCAGTGTCAGCTCACCATTAACGCTGGCATCTTCAAACGGTTTATATTGATTATACTGTGCAACTAAGGCAGCACTTCGCTGTTCAAACTGCTTAAGGTCTGACTCGCTCCACCAATTACGTAAATTGCCATCACCGTCGTATTTTGCACCCTGGTCGTCAAAGCCATGGCCTAACTCATGGCCAATAACCGCACCAATAGCACCATAGTTAACTGCATCATCCGCTTCTAAATTAAAGAAAGGAGGCTGCAGAATCGCCGCAGGGAATACTATTTCGTTATTCACTGGATTGTAGTAAGCATTCACTGTTTGTGGAGTCATATGCCACTCAGATCGATCAACTGGCTTACCTAATTTAGCAATCATATCTGCATAAGCCCATTCACTGTAGCGAATATAGTTACCTACCAGTTCATCAGGGTTAATCGCTAAATCTGAGTAATCTTTCCATTTATCTGGGTAACCAATTTTAGGGGTAAACTTATTGAGTTTTTCTTGCGCCGCCACTTTTGTTTCAGGGCTCATCCACTCAAGGTTTTCAATTGCCACTGAATAGCCTTTAATCACATTATCAACTAACTCTTCCATACGTGCTTTTGCTTCTGGCGGGAAGTTTTCTTTAACGTAGACTTTACCTAAAATTTCACCCAGTACACTGTTTGATGCATCAACGGCTTGCTTCCAAAGTGGTGCTTGCTCTTCAACACCACGCAACGTGGTGCTGTAAAAATTAAACTTCAAATCCACTAAATCTTTATTAAGTAGCTGCGCGTAATTACTAACAAAATGGAATTTTAAATAGTTTTGCCAAACAGCTAAGTCAGTATTGTTGAAAATCTCTGCAAATTTTTCAAAGTAACTTGGTTGGCGCACAATTAACTCTTGAACATCAACGCCAACTGCTTCGAAATAGGCATTTAAATCAAACTCACCCATCAGCGAGTTAGCTTCAGCTACCGTCATTTTATTGTATGACTTAGTTGCATCACGGCTTTGCACTCGGCTCCACTGTGCATCAGCAAGTGTCGTTTCAAGTGCTAATATCGCTTTGGCTGCATCAGCGGCATTATTAACGCCAGCTTTAGCTAAAATATCGGTGATATACGTTTGATAAGCCGCGCGAATTTTTGTGAATTTTTCATCATCTTTTAAATAGTAGTCGCGGTCAGGTAAACCAAGTCCCGCTTGATAGGCATAAAGCGCATTTTCACTTGAGTTTTTAGCGTCATTATTAACATACCAGCCAAAAGGAAGATCGCCACCTTTAACTTGTAGCTGTGCCATCAGTGTGACCAACGCGGCTTTATCTTTCACTGTATCAATGCTTTTAATAGCTGGCTCAAGTGGCAAAATACCTAACTCTTCACGAGCATTTTCAGCCATATAGCTAGAATAAAATGCACCAATCTTATATTCATCTGAACCTGGTTTTGCACTACTATTAGCACTGGCGTTTTCAAGCACTGTTTTCATTGCTTTTTGCGATTCATCATATAACTGTGAGAACGACCCATAGTTAGACTTGTCACCTGGAATCTCAGTTTTTGCTAACCATTGACCATTAACATGGTAATAAAAATCATCCTGTGCACGAACACTTTTATCCATATTTTGTAAATCAACACCTAGCGCACCAGGAGCCGCCACCGGTGCAGTTACTGTGGTTGATTCTGCTTTCATTTGTTGTGGCTTTTCGCCGCAGCCAACCAAACCTAACGCCAATGCAATACTGGCGGCAGTCATTGTTATTTTTTTCATAAGAATTCCGTATATTAATTAGAATAAATACGCATTTCATTAAGATTTGATAACTCAAAAAAACAACAATAGGATGCAGTCTATTACCTGCTTAATGAAATACGCATCAGCTACAACCTAATTTAGGAAGCACTAGCTAAGCATAATAAACCTGATTTAAATAACAATAAAATCGAATATGTAACAAAGTATTTTGCGTTTGTTCAAAGCGTGAAAAAGAGCCTAGCATGAGGGCTAGCTAGGGCTTACTTTTGCCATGTAATGCTAAGCGCTGCAGCTTTTCTTTTAATGAAGGAGGGGCAGAATCGGCGATCGCATTCAAATAATCAGCCGTTTGCTCACTCATTTTAAGAGAGTTAGTCGCTTGGCTATCTGTCGCTTTAGGACGATTACTTAATCGTTGGGTTGCTTGTGGATTGGCGGTAATTTTTATTTGCCCAAGCTCTGCCATACCTGCGGCTCTAAAATGAGACTGCATATCCATTTTTAAATAATTAAGCCTAAGAGCAATAGGAGCTGAAACAGCTTCTATCATCAATGTGCCGTCACGATAATTACTTACTCGACATTTATCGCCTAGCTTAGGCCCTAAAAAATCGCGTAACAGCTGTTGCTGTGTATCCAATGCTTGGCTTTTTCCCGCATAGGCTGCTAAACGGTTGTTTAGCCCGGCCATAATGTCGGTTAATGGTTTTGGCGCATATCTATCTTTAGCCATATCACACCTTAAAAACCTCAAAGGAAAGTTTGCTTAAATTAAGCTTAATTTAAGCAAACAAAGTGGGTGTATACCAATTCGCTGAATTAAGTATTATTGTGGATGGGTATTAAGCACCCGCAATTTGCATTTGCTCAATCAGCACTGAACCTGTTTGAATACCACCACGTCGCTCTATATCGCCACCAATAGCTGAAATACCTTTAAACATATCTCTTAAGTTACCAGCAATAGTTATTTCACTTACTGGGTACTGTATTTCACCATTTTCAACCCAAAAACCAGCTGCACCACGAGAGTAGTCACCAGTCACGGTATTTACACCCTGCCCCATAAGTTCAGTGACTAACAAACCCGTGCCCATGGTTTTCAATAGTGTAGCTAAGTCCTGATGGGTTTGCTCAACCAACCAGTTATGAATACCACCGGCATGGCCTGTTGGCGTCATATTCATTTTACGCGCTGCATAGCTCGCTAATAAATATGTTTGCAATTCACCACCGTGTATTATTTCTCTGTCTAGAGTTTTAACCCCTTCGCTATCAAAAGGTGATGATGCTAACCCTTTTAGTAAGTGTGGGCGCTCTGAAATATTAACGGTTTTGCTGAACACTTGTGTACCTAAGCTATCCAGTAAAAAACTGGATTTACGATACAGTGCGCCACCGCCGATTGCAGACACTAAATGGCCAAACAATGAGTTAGCAATATCGGCTCTAAAAATAACCGGCACTTTCATGGTACCTAGTTTTTGACTGTTTAGCTTAGCTAGGGTTTCTGCAGCGGCTTCAAGCCCAACACTTGCAGCATCTTTTAGCCCGGCTTGATCGCGGGAAATTGTGTAGGCTGAGTCGCGCTGCATATGCTCGCCCTCTTTGCCTATTACCATAGTGCTTATGCTATGGCGTGTTCTCGGGTAGCCTGCAATTAAACCATGACTATTGCCATACACTCGCAGCCCTTGATGTGAAGAAAAGCTAGCACCATCAGAATTCACAATTCGCTCATCCGCATTTAATGCGGCTTGCTCAGCAGCATGACATAAATCAATCCCTTGCTCAGGACTTACATCCCAAGGATGAAATAAATCTAAATCTTTAGGCGAAAACTCAAGTAATTCTTTATCAGCAATACCATTGCACGGATCATCTGAGGTGAATTTAGCAATATCTATGGCTTTTTCGACCACAGATCGCAATGTTTTTGGATTTAAGTCAGCCGTAGAGGCGGAGCCTTTGTTATTACCAACATACACGCTAATACCTAAACCACCGTCTTGATTAAACTCAATGGTTTCTACCTCGCCCATACGCGTACTTACCGACAGCCCTGATGTGCTCGACATAGCAGCTTCAGCAGCAGTAGCGCCTAGTTTTTTAGCATGTTCGAGTACTTCAGAAACGGCATCTTTTACTTGAGAAATTTGCGAATATATTGGATCTTGGTGTTGGCTTTTCATAAATTCTGTCCTGAGCCCAGAAGGCAATGTTGCACACATTTTTTATATTTAAATGCTAACACACTCACTGCACCACATCAGCTAATATTAATCACTAAAAGAATCGCGTATAATAGATAAAGTTATTTTTACTTAAGAGCACCCCATGGCGAAGAAAAAAGGCAAGCCTGCTGAAATTGAAGAAGAAATTATATATGTATCAAAAAGTGAACTTAAGCGCGAAGCGCAAGAGTTTCATCAGTTAGGGTCTGAAATTGCCAAAATGGGTAAAAAGCAGCGCGAACGCTTACCGCTTAATGATGACTTAAAAGAAGCAATGGTTGTTGCCGATAAAATTAGTAATAAAAGTGATGCATACCGCCGCCACTTAAATTACATAGCAAAAACCCTTCGTACAGTAGAAAACATTGAAGAAATTAAAGCGATCATTGATGTAATGCTTAATAAAAATAACCAAGCAGAGGTTATGATCAAAAAGATTGAGCAGCTGCGCAGTGATTTAATTGAGCAAGGCGATGACTTAATCAACGAAACAATTGAACAATACCCAGCTCTTGAGCGCCAAAAAATGCGCCAACTGGTGCGTAATGCGGCCAAAGAAGTAAAAGCAGAAAAGCCTGCGAGAGGCTACAAAGAGCTATTTCAGTATTTAAAAGACGCCATAATGTAACGCAGCCACGTTACATACTAAAAAGGTGCTACGGCACCTTTTTTTGTTGTAGATCAAACCCCCTTCCCCTTTCCTTTTTTACAATACGCAGCAACTTAAAAGATAAGGTGCGCGTGATGATTAAACTTCCTCAATGGGATCAAACTTTAATAAACAAATACAATGTATCGGGCCCGCGTTACACGTCTTACCCGACTGCACTTTCGTTAGCTGACGGCTATCAGCAACAAGATTTGATTAGCGCTATTGAATCATCGCAAACCCGTGCTTTGTCTTTATATATTCACATTCCTTTTTGTAGCCAGCTTTGCTATTACTGTGGCTGTAATAAAGTCATTACTCGCCATCAATCTAAAGCTGATACCTACCTAGATTTTTTAGCTAAAGAAATCGTGGCACAAGCGCCGCTATTTCAAGACTATCGGGTTGAGCAATTACATTTAGGAGGCGGTACTCCAACCTTTTTGACCGCAGCCCAAATGACTCGCTTAGTAAAGCTACTAGAGCAACACTTTAACTTTAGCGATACCTGTGAGCGCGGTATAGAAATAGACCCTCGCTCACTGGCTGACAATATGCTGATTGACTTAAGCGAGATGGGATTTAATCGTGTGTCATTTGGTATTCAAGATTTTAATGATCAAGTTCAGCTAGCTGTTAACCGCCCTCAACATGTTGATGAGGTAAAGCAGTTAATTATCCAAGCAAAACAATTAGGCTTTAAATCAATTAATGCAGATATGATTTATGGCCTGCCTCTACAAACACCTGAGAGTTTTAAGCAAACTATTGAGCAACTGATTGCTTTAGACCCCGACCGTGTTTCAGTATTTAACTACGCTCATTTACCTGACCGTTTTGCCGCTCAACGTAAAATAAAAGATGCTGATTTACCCAGTGCCCATAATAAGCTCACTATGTTTAAAAACACTCTAGAGCAAATGACCCAAGCGGGCTATCAATTTATAGGTATGGATCACTTTGCAAAAGTTGATAATGAATTGGCTATTGCTCAAAATAGCGGCCAACTGCATCGTAACTTTCAAGGTTACACTACCCATGGAGAATGTGATTTACTAGGCTTAGGGGTCTCGTCAATATCGCAAATAGGCACAGCCATACTACAAAATAAAAAAGAGCTAAAACACTATTACCAAACAATCGATGAGCAAGCAGGCAGTGCCATTAATAAAGGCATGCATTTAACCCAAGATGACCTTATTCGAGCGGATGCAATTAAACAACTTATTTGCCAGTTTGAGCTTGATATGAGCGTATTCGCGAACAGGCATAAAATCAGCTTTAATGAATACTTTAAAGATGCCTTAGAGGCACTCGCACCATTAATTGCCGATGAAATGGTAACAATAGAAAACAACCTAATTAGTGTAACACCAAAAGGGAATTTATTTATTCGTATTATTTGTATGTGCTTTGATGCGCACTTACAAAAACAAATAAATGCCACTCGCTTCTCACGGGTTATATAATTTAAAAAATAGCGCGCATAAAAAAAGCAGACCTAGGTCTGCTTTTTTTATGCTGTAAAATCTAAGTGCTAGTTAAAAACCACGTTTTCGCTGCCTTGGGCTGCTTTAAACTCAACAATGATTTTTTTACAGTCAGCTTCAATTTCATCACTCAGTGATTCTTCTGCGCGCCAGCGTGCGGTATCTTGCTTAAAAATTTCTTTTTTAGCGTACTTTTTGCGCGAATCGTGAGTTGGCATTTCTTTTACCACGTCGTACATTTTATAAATGCCTGGGTATGCAGTTGTTAAGTCGCGCTCAGTATCAAAACTATATTGCGACATCAGCACCCAAATACGTAAACAGCCCTCAGAGTAATCACACTGCTTTTCATTCATCGCACGTGCAATTAAATGAATACTATCGGCTAGCTTTGCATTACGTTTTAAACGCGACTGCTTAAGTTTTTGCTGTTGCTCTGCCTGTTGTTTGCTAATTAGCTTTTTTTGCACATTTAGCTTGTAGAGCAACTGACCCGCATAAAATGCCAAGCCCGCTATAATAGCAGCACCTACAACTAAGGCTAAGATCACTGCTGTACTCATTGCGTATCCTTATTACTTATCTTCGTCGTCATCTAGCCATTCATTAGCTAGGTCGTTTGATAGGTATTGATCAAAATCTGAATTACTTTCTTCATCACTGAAGTCATCTTCAAATTCTTCTTCATCTTCAATACCTAATAACTTACACAGCACTTGGTGACGCGCTATACGGCTATTAAAGTATTTAGCATCTTTACCCGTTAGCATTTCACCTTGCTCATGACGCTCAACTAATTTAAGCAAGCGCTCATCATTTTCAAGCGCCTCTAATTCTTGCTCAGGCGTTAACTCAGGCTCAATCGCCTTTTTAAGCTCTGCTACAGGCTTAAGGTTACGTTTCATTTCGACTTTTGGTTCAGCGGCTGGGGCAACTAATGGTACTGCTTTTTTACTACCAACACGTTTGTCTTTAGCAGCCGAACCTGTTTTTTGAGTGTCATTACTCAATGCATCAGGTGCATTACGTGAACCTGGCTTAGCGCCTTTGGTTTTCTTTACACGTTGCTCTTTCAATGCACGCATTTCTTTAAGCTTATCTTGGCTTAAACGAACGGGTCCATTTGATGGAATTTTACGTGACTTTTTCTTTCTACTCATATCTTGATCGTCTCACTTAAGAGGTTTTGAGCGAGGCGCAACTCAATGGGCATCGCGATGCTGGCCTAGCCAGAAGAATTCGGTTTGCGTTTTAGAGGTTGGGTTTCTCTATATACGCCAAAGCATATTTAGATGCTTTTTTTAAACGGGGGTATTGTAACAGGACAAATAAAAAGGCGGTAGAGAAAACATCTCTACCGCCTGCTAATCTGAGCGCCATTATATGGACACTTCTCCCTTCGACTTTTTAGTCTTTATTATTTTTATTATTATTTCTTTATCCGTATTATTATTATTTATCTTCCGTGTAGCATTCCATTTTGTTTTTATTATTAAACTTCCATGAGTTTTTATTATTTTCGGTCTTTCCTGACACTTTTTTGTTATTTCCTTTAGTAGCACTCTCAATGTGCTATTTAGTCGTGCCGCGCTACGATCCTTATAACGTTTTCCTATTTGTTATTATTGTTGCGACAGGGGTTAATTTACTCGTTAATAATTTTGTTACAACTAATTTATATCTTTTTTCTTGTGTAAAACATAACAAAAAAGGTTAAAAAATATAAGTTACAATAAGTTAACTTAAAAAATAAAAATAAAATGAGACTTTTCTTACATTAAAGTATGGTCAATGTCTTACAAGTGAAGGGGCTTTATCGGTCATTTCAGAAACAAAAAAAGCAGCCAAAGCTGCTTTTTGTCTATTTAACATTGTATTATGTTAACAATATCTAAATAAATACGACTTTAGTGTAGACCACCTAGGTATTTAGATAATGTTTCAATGTCTTTATCTGTAAGTTTCTTAGCAATGTCTTGCATAACACCATTTAGGTCGTTATTACGAGTGCCATCTCTGAACTGCTCAAGTTGTGACTTGATGTATTCTGGATGTTGGAAAGAAATTTTTGGGAATTTAGCTAGTGAAGAGCCATTACCACGTGGACCATGACAAGCCGCACATGATGGAATTCCGCGTTCAGCGTCACCCGCTTTGTACAACATGGCGCCTGTTTCTTGAACATCTTTAGGTGTAGCACCTTCAGACATGTTCAAAGAAGCAAAGTAAGCAGACAAGTCTTTCATATCTTGATCGCTCAATGGCATTGCCATACCGCTCATTACTGGATTCATTCGACCTTCTTTACCGCCCGAAGTCATACCTAATTTAAATTCAGTAAGTTGTTTGTATATGTAATCTGCGTGTTGGCCTGCAATTTTTGGGTAGATGTTAACCGGCGCATTACCGTCTGGGCCGTGACAAGCCGCACACGTTGCTGATTTTTCTTTACCTGCGTTTACATCGCCATCAAATGCTGTTGCGTTGCTTGCTGACAACGCACCAAGCAATATAGTTAAAGATAGTGCTATTTTTTTCATGGTGAATTCTCTGTTTCCGACCCTGTATCATCTACAATATGGATGTTGTGATTTTTATATTCTACACGATATTAAATTCTCTGGCACGTTTTCTACACACATTAAACCTATAAATTATAGGGTTTTGAGTAAAATTAATCGCTAAGCCAGTTAAAATGTACCATCAGCAACGGTTTTACATGCTCAAAGACACTTTTTAATAGCTACTTTATAGTATAAAATACGCGCCACGGGTGAATTTGGTTTACCCAATGTTATTTTTTTTAGTTTTAGGAGAGCCTGTGCTCAAATCTCGTATCAAGTATAACACTGCGTCTTTCGTTACAAGCGCGCCAGACATCACTAAATTACCTGCTGATACGGGAATTGAAGTCGCGTTTGCCGGTCGCTCAAATGCAGGTAAATCAAGTGCGCTTAATGCTCTTACCGATCAAAAGTTAGCACGTACTAGTAAAACACCTGGCCGTACTCAGCTGATCAACACATTTGAACTTGCCGATGTAGATAACATGCGCCTAATTGACTTACCAGGTTATGGCTTTGCGAAAGTGCCAATTGAAATGAAAAAGAAATGGCAAAAGTCGCTAGGCGAATACCTACAAAAACGTCAAAGCTTAAAAGGTATTGTGGTGTTGATGGATATTCGTCACCCATTAAAAGATTTAGACCGTGATTTAATTAATTGGGCTGTAGGTAGTGAAATTCCAGTATTGGCACTATTAACTAAAGCAGATAAGCTCAAGCAAGGTCCACGTAAATCACAGGTACTTAGTGTTCGTCGTGAATTGAGTGAATTAGATGGCGATATAACAGTTCATGCATTTTCATCACTTAAAGGCACAGGCTTACCAGAAGTCGCCAAAAAGTTAGATGAGTGGTACTTAGGTCCAATCGTAGCAATTCCACCTGCTGACACAGAGTAATTACCCTAAATAAAACCGCTCATTCGCGGAGGTAATAAAATAGCCGAGCTCATCTGTTTCGGCTATTTCAGCCCACTGATAAAACACATTTCTGGCAACTCGCGCAAAACAACCATAGGGTAATTGCATATAAGGCACTGCAGCGCCTTTGTAATTATTAATATATAGCGGCTCAGCACGACTTAGTAGCCAGGTACGCTGTAGGTTATCAATACAACAAATAACATCACCATCAGAGGTCGACTCACGATGCCAACTTACAATAATAAATGGCGCATCCTTAACCTCAATCACAATTTTCTCTACTGGCGTTTTTAAATAAAACTGTCCATCTTCGCGGCACAACACACTAGCAAACAGCTTTATCATGGCTTGGCGGGTAATTTCACTACCCGCATAAAACCATTTACCTTGCTCGTCAATCAGCAGTGGCAATTGCCCGCAATGAGCAGGCTGCCATTGTTCAAAAGGTTTACTTGGCTCGCTTAGTTGCTGACTAAGTTCGTTAAGAGAAATCACTGTTTTTTAAAGGTCAGTGCAAAAGTAACCGGTACCGCAGTAGCAATCGAAGGTAAGCCGGCTAGTTTTTGTAACTGCATTATCCCTTCGGTGACTTTAAAGTCATCGCTATTAATAATGATAGGTGTAAATGATGAAACGCTTAAATCCCCGTTTTCCGCACTACTAACAAGTACATCAACTGCAAGTGGCTTTTTATGACCGTGAAAGTCTAGCTCGGCGCTAACACCTTTTAATACGTACTGACCAGGCTGCTTAATAAGTGACAATTTATCAGATAAGTCAGCGGTTAATACTGCATTTGCAAAAGTGTCAGATTCAAACAAAATTTTGCTTAGGCGCTCGTTACGAATAGGAATAAACGTTTCAGCTGAGGTTAAATCAACATTTACGCTAAACTGACCTTGCTCACTCAATTGCCCTGATAACTGAGTAAAATGGCTTGCCTCAGCAATGCTATTTTTTTTAATTGAGACAAAACTTAATTGGCTTTTATCGTTGAGTAACTGCCAGTTTGCCGATGCAACACCTGAAACTAGTAAACATGATAAAGATAAACCTGCTACAGCTAACGTTTTAAACATAATGCACTCCTAAAATAAAAGATTTATACCCGAAAAAATAATACTTTGATCAGTCAAATTAAAAATCACTAGTACGCTGAGTTAAAAAGAAAACGCACAGTAAACTGATGGTATCACTTGAAACGCTAAGTGCAATTAGAGAATAAATTTAACGCTTAGGAGTAAAGCTATAAAAAAACGGCCCATCAAATATATGATAGGCCGATATAGCAAACTGGGGAGAAGCTATCAATACGTTGCATCTTACGATGCATCATCAACAGGATGTCCTACAGGATGAGGACGGGCGGCACTTTACCAAAAGCAAGCGTAAAAATACAAGCATATTATCGATATTCGAAGCGAATTGACGAACCTCTAACGATTTAATACAAACTGCTGTTTAATTTAACTTTTTTTTAACCTGCAAGCTAAAAGAAAAGCGCCTATTGGCGCTTTTAAATAATTCTTTTTAACTGTTGTGTTTACCTAAGACAAGGCATCCTTGGCATACCAAATTAGTGCGCTTGTTCCCAGTTATCACCTTCGTCAGCTTCAACTATAAGTGGTACATCTAGCTGTGCCGCTTGTGACATCAGCTCACAAATTTGCTGAGTGTATTGCTCTGTGCACTCTGTTTTAATCTCAAATACCAATTCATCGTGTACCTGCATAAGTAGCTTAACCGTATTAGGCGCTTGCTGATTAACCCATGCATGTACTGTTAACATGGCTTTTTTAATAATATCAGCAGCAGTGCCTTGCATAGGGGCATTAATTGCTGCGCGCTCAGCGCCTTTGCGGCGTGCTCCATTGCGGGCATTTATTTCTGGTAAATGTAAACGGCGGCCAAAAATAGTTTCTACGTAACCATTTTCTGCTGCTTTTTCACGGGTTGTTTCCATGTATTCTAAAACACCTGGGAAACGCTCAAAATATTTATCAATATAATGCTGCGCTTCATGGCGTGGTACATCAAGTTGACGTGCCAAACCAAATGCCGACATGCCATAAATTAAGCCAAAGTTAACGGCTTTAGCTTTACGGCGCATATCAGATGTAACCTCTTCAAGCTCAACTCCAAATACCTCAGCAGCTGTAGCGCTATGCACATCTAAGCCATTTGCAAAGGCATTGAGCAAGCCTTTATCTTGTGAAAGATGCGCCATAATACGCAGCTCTATTTGGCTGTAATCGGCCGCCACAATTTTATATCCATCGGCAGCAATAAAGGCTTCACGAATACGGCGCCCTTCTTCTGAGCGAATAGGAATATTTTGTAGGTTAGGATCGCTTGAACTTAATCGACCCGTTGCTGTTACCGCTTGATGATAAGAAGTATGCACACGCTTGGTTTGCTCATTCACGATCAGTGGCAATTTATCTGTGTAAGTTGATTTAAGCTTAGATAAACCGCGATGCTCAATAATCACTTTAGGCAATGGGTAATCGTGTGCTAATTCTTGCAGTACTTCTTCTGCTGTAGAAGGCGCGCCTTTGGGTGTTTTTTTGATAACGGGCAATTCTAGCTTTTCAAATAACAGTACTTGTAATTGCTTTGGCGAGCTTAAGTTAAACGGTTCGCCTGCGATTTCAAACGCTTCTTTTTCAAGCTCAAGTAACCGTTCACCTAAGCGTTGGCTATGCGTGGCCAACATATTGCTGTCGATAGCAACACCGGTGCGCTCAATGTCAGAAATAACGCTTACTAGTGGCATTTCTATATTTTCAAATACCGATTTAAGCTTTTCATCCGCTTCAAGTTTCGGCCATAGTACTTGGTGTAAACGCAAAGTAATATCGGCATCTTCTGCGGCATAAGGCGCCGCTTTTTCAAGTTCAATTTGATTGAACGTGAGCTGCTTTTTACCTTTACCAGCAATGTCTTCAAAGCTAATATTTTTGTGGCCTAAATATTTAAGTGCTAATGAGTCCATATCATGACGAGTACCTACGCTGTTAAAAACGTAAGACTCCAACATAGTATCAAACTTAATACCATTTAATTCATAGCCAGCATTGGCAAGCACACTTTTATCATATTTTAAATTTTGACCAACTTTAGCTTTATTTTCGTCAGCTAATATTGGCCCAAGCTTTTGCATCACAAATTCAAGGCTTAGCTGTTCAGGCGCACCTGGGTAATCATGTGCAACCGGTAAGTAGGCGGCTTCCCCTGCTTTTACTGCGAAACTCATACCTACCAACTGCGCTTTCATATACTCTAAACTGGTTGTTTCAGTATCAAAAGCAAATAGCTCTGCTTCATTGAGCTGCTCTATCAATGTATTAAATTGGGCCTCAGTTAAAATCGTTTCATAGTGCGCATCTTCAACTTTTGGCAACTCATTCTCTTGGGTTGGGACCGCTAAATGTGTGTCAGCATCTTTTGGATTGTCTAGTAATTCAGCTAACCAGCGACGGAATTCACACTCACCGTATAAGGCAATTAATTCGTCTTTATTCGGTGTTTGCAATTTAAAAGTATCAAGATCAGATTCAACCTCCACATCACACTTAATAGTGGCAAGTTCATAGCTTAATGGTAAATGATCAATCGCTTTTGCAAGCTTTTCACCTATTTTACCTTTGATATCAGCAGCATTATCAATTACGCCCTGAAGCGATCCGTACTTTTGTAACCATTTAACTGCAGTTTTAGGCCCGCACCCTTCAACACCAGGAATATTATCTACTTTATCGCCCATTAAGGCTAAATAATCGATAATAAGATCAGGTCCAACACCAAACTTTTCAACCACAGTGTCGGGATCTGAAATACTGTCGGTCATGGTATTGATCAAAGTAACATGCTCATTAACCAACTGCGCCATATCTTTATCGCCAGTTGATACTAATACATGGCGTTGTTGCTCAGAAGCAATGCGCGCAAATGTACCAATCACGTCATCGGCTTCTACACCTTCAATACTAATTAATGGAAAGCCCATCGCTTTAATAATGCTATGTAGCGGCGCTATTTGGGTACGCAGATCATCAGGCATTGGCGGACGATTCGCTTTATACTCGCTGTACATGTCATTTCTAAAAGTTTTACCTTTGGCATCAAACACCACCACCATATGTGAGGGATCGTATTGTTTGATCAAACTTTTCAACATGTTTACCACGCCATAAATGGCGCCAGTGGCTTCACCTTTAGAATTAGTTAAATGAGGTGGAGAATGATAAGCACGAAACAAATATGAAGAGCCATCAACAAGAATAAGCGGGTTTTCGGGGATCTGAGCCATGGTAAAATTGGATCCTAAATACAAAAAAGTAATATAAGTATAAGCATGCCATAAGGCAGTAAATAAAACGACTGTGAATTAATGTGATTAAGAGCGCTACATTTTTAGCAACTTGTGGATAACTATGTAGATAACACCCACAAACTATCCATCCGAAACATAGTAAAATGCTTAGATTAGTTTGTAATTTATTGTTTTGTTTAAAAAAAGATAATTCGAGGTTCTTTTTTATTATTCTTCTATCAATGTGGAAAAGGCATTTAAACCGTTACTGGTGTTGTAACCCACTTTGATTATTTACGTCCATTTAAATAACTGGATGAGCATTCTAGCATAATGGATCAAAGATCATAGCGATCCTTTATAATTTTTTTTACCCTTACTAGTTATCAAATGGCATATAGCGCATAACAACTTACTTTGCGGCTAAAAAACCAGCAAATAAATTTTTAGATAGGCTGATTCGTCGTGTTAAACTTTATTAAAATGACTTCAATGGAGCAAAATAATATGAAAAATATAGCGGTAATTTTAGCAGGTTGTGGCGTATTTGATGGCAGTGAAATTAATGAAGTAGTGCTTACTTTATTACACATTGAAAAAAACAACGCGAAATATCAGTGTTTTGCGCCCGATATTACGCAGTACCATACTCTTAATCACATTACTGGTGAAGAAATGGCAGAGTCGCGTAATGTATTAGTAGAATCGGCTCGAATCACCCGTGGCAATATAAAGTCACTCGCTGAATTAGACATTACACAATTTGACGCTTTAATTATTCCTGGCGGCTTTGGTGTAGCTAAAAACTTATCTGACTTTGCTATTAATGGCACTAACGCGAAAGTAAATGACGAAGTACTGAGCGCTTGTAAAGCATTTGCAAAAGCAAATAAAGCCACCGGTTATATGTGTATTGCACCCGCTTTATTGCCATTCATTTATAATAAACCACAGCTCACTATTGGTAATGATAGCGACACGGCCGATGCTTTAACCACATTAGGCGCTGAGCATATTGAGTGTAAAGTGGATGATATTGTTATTGATAAAAATAATAAGCTGGTTACAACACCTGCTTATATGTTGGCACAATCAATTATGGATGCCGATGCAGGAATCGAAAAACTAGTACGTAACGTATTGGCTATGAGTTAGTCGTAAGGATTCTGATCGCATTTAGATGTCTAATGATCCCGTTTTATTTTGGTAATTTATTGAGTTAAGACAATCATTAGTCGTATTTATAAATAAAATCGACTCTGAGCATTTTATAAATCACTGAGTGGAGTTATAATTGGTCTAAATTCCGTCATTTAAAATCGTGATTGATCACGTTCAAATTGAAGTGGGCAAGGCAAAATGAAAAAACTATCAGCTGCAGCATTACTTGTGCTAGCAACCACCGCATACGCACAGCCATATGATAACTCTATGACTGAAGATGCAATTAAAAAACGTTTAGCGCCTATTGGTGCTGTTTACCTTGAAGGTGAGAAAGTAGCGGTTGCTGCACCAACAGGTCCTCGTTCAGGCGAGCAAGTATATCAAGCAGCCTGTTTTGCTTGTCACGGCACAGGTGCTCTAGGCGCTCCTAAATCAGCTGACGATTGGGCTCCTCGTATCGCTAAAGGAAAAGACACCTTATTAGATCATGCGATCAATGGCTTTAATGCCATGCCACCGCGTGGAACGTGTATGGATTGTTCTGATGATGAAATAAGCGCAGCAATCGATTTCATGACCGCTAACTAAAATTAGCCAAGTCAAAATGCTTTAAATAAAAGGTTTACGTTTTAGTAAGCCTTTTTTGTTTCTAATTCATGAGTTTTAGCTACATAATTAAGAAAAATATCTACTTGACGCAAAATGTTAAAAGTGGAACTATAATGCTTAATAACTATACAAAAAATTATAACTGGTTAAACATCATTGGAAGATAAACTTATTGTACCTAATAGCGTAGTGCGCCAAAATAAACGACTAAAAGCACTATTAAAAAAGTACAAACATGCCTACCACCTCCACAATGCCCTGATACAATTATCAGAGCAAGCAAGTACTGTTGCCGAGCTAACCTTACTTTACCCTGCTATTCATGACATTTTACAAAAGTATGTTCCGAGTAAAAGCTTTTATGTGGTGCTGGTTGATCCCCAGTCACAACAGTTAGAATTATCTTATTTTTCTGATGAAAAAGATGGCATTGCAGTACCACTTAATCGAGATAATAATTTTGAAGAAGGCGCAACGGGTTATGTCTTCAAGCAAGGGAAAACCACTTACTTTACCAAACAGCAAATGCATGATGCTGCCCAGCAAGGCTTATTTAAAGCATTGGGTACACCTGCAGAACACTGGGTAGGCGTTCCTGTTTATCAAGAAAGAAACATTATTGGTGTGTTAGCCGCGCAAAGTTACGACACAGAACAAGGTTACAGTTCGCAACAAATAAACCTGCTTGAGGCCATGTCACTCTATTTAGCCACCGCAATTGAACGGGTTAAAAAACGAGAGTTACTCGAATCAGAAGTAAAATTAAGAACCCGAGCATTAACGCAAAGTAATGACGCTTTAAATGTTGAAATACAACAGCGAAAAGGTGCCCTACAACGCCAGCAAATATTATTCAAAATTTCAGAGCTGACAACCCAAGCCAAAAATTTAGATGATGCTTATTTTCAAATACACGAAATAATAAAAACCATTACTTACGCAAAAAACCTTTATATTGCCTTGTATGATAAAGAATCAGGTTGGATCAGTTTTCCCTACAGTGTCGATGAATTCCAAGGCAGCACTCAACCACGGCGCTTTGCAAAAGGCTACAGTGAACTGGTTATAAGCACCGAAGAAACACAAATAATTCATCCGAAAAGAGCTCAAGAGTTATTAAATAGTGGCATTGTAGAGCGTGAAAAACCAATTGATGAATCCAAGAGAGCCACCAGCTGGCTAGGCGCTCCGCTAAAAACTTCGCAAGGCGTTATAGGGTTAATTGTTTGCCAAGCTTATAATAATGAACACCTTTTTACACATGATGATGCAGAGCTAATCACCTTTGTATCGCATCAAATTGCCACGGTATTACAAACAAAATTAGCTTCACAGGCACTAAAAAAGAGCCACCAAGAACTTGCCTCACGAGTTAATGAAAAAACTAAAGAATTGAGCCAAGCAAATTTACATTTGCAAATGCAAATTGATGAACGTAAAAAAATAGAACAACAGCTTTATCACGATGCTCACCATGACTCACTAACAGGCTTACCAAATCGGAATTTATTTTTAACTCAACTAGAAAAAACCCTGCAATATTATCAACGCAATCCAAATGAGCACTTTGCTGTATTGTTTATTGACCTTGATAAGTTTAAAGATATCAATGATCAGCTCGGGCACCATGCCGGTGATGAGTTTTTAATTAGTGTTAGTAAACTATTCTCACAATGTATTCGTGAACATGATTTATTAGCGCGTTTAGGCGGAGATGAGTTCGTAGTATTACTAACCCATTTAACTGAGCCAAACCAGGCAGAGGATGTTGCCAATCGCATAATTAAAATTATGCAAAAGCCATTTTGTACTAAAGGCGTGTGTGTACAAAGTGGCGCCAGTATTGGGATTACCTATTCAAAGCAAAGCTATAAACATACCGATGAAATCATTCGCGACGCCGATGCAGCTATGTATTATGCTAAAAATTCAGGTAAAAACCGCTTCGAGTTATTTCATCCACTGCTCACTGAGCCTATGTTGCAACATGAGTCACAAGTATTGCATCATCTTGATGTATTACCTATGACGTTTCGTAGCTCAGATATTATAACCTTAGATGAGCATTATCAGTGTGCATCGTTATTAGAGGCTTTTGGTGAACACCCAGTCCTTGGCTTTACCAGTTTTGATATTTTAAAGAAATTTGCGAATGATAAAGAACAACATACCAAAGTTGAACTACAACTCATCCAACAAGCTTATCAACAAGCACAAAATGCAGAAATAGCCGTTGCGCTATTGCCTTGCTCCAGTTTACTGTTAGAAGAGCATGAATTTTCTTTACTAAAAGCTACACTAAAACAACCGGTAAACAATGAACAGCTTTGCTTGTTGTTTGATGAGCAGGAGCTGCGTTATGCCAGCGCACAGCAATTAGAGAACTTAAAACAGCTTAAAAAACTCGGTCATTCGATTGGCTTAAACAATTTCGCAAAAGACAAATGCGAGCTTAATTTGGTGACTGAAGTAGAGTGTGATTATTTACTCCTTAGCTCCACCTTCAGTAAACGAGTATTACAACAAGAAAGCTACGATTTACAGTTGCAGGGGGTGTTGGCTATTACTAAGCTTAAACAGATAAAAGTGATAGCTAAAGGCCCATCAATATTAAACTTTAGAGCTCTTTTGGATAAACACGGCATAAACCTATTCGTTGCTAAACAGCACCCACTAACCAGCGCTATACCAGCTACACTTAAAAACTCAGAATTAAAATAGCGCTAAACACACCTTATTGTGGCTTTTTCAGCATTGCTCTTAAATTTGCAACCCGAGCTTGGCCTTTTTCCATACGTTCAGCTTGGGTGTTAGGCGCTTTTTTGTTTTCAAAGGCTAAGTCATCTTGCGGTAACTCTTGCACAAATCGACTGAGCTCTGTTTGTGATGTTTCACCAAACTGACGGCGGATTTTAGCATAGGTTAAAGTCAGCTCTTGTTGCGCGCGGGTAATACCTACATAGGCAAGGCGGCGCTCTTCATCCACATTATCTTCATCAATGCTTACTTGGTGTGGCAACAACCCTTCTTCCATACCGACCATAAATACATAGGGGTACTCGAGTCCTTTTGAGGCATGCAAAGTTAATAATTGCACGGCATCAGCTTCATCTTCTTCTTCGTTTCGCTCTAGCATGTCCCGAAGGGTCAATTTACTAACTACTTCAGCCAGTGTCATTGGCGGATTATCGGCATCGCCTGTTAACATGTCTGTTATCCAGCGATACAGCTCGGACACATTTTTCATCCGCATTTCAGCGGCTTTGGCACTAGGCGATGATTCATACAAGTAAGCTTCGTAATTAATATTACGCACTAAATCCTTCACCGCCTCCAGTGTATCACTGCGCACTGCGTTATCTGAAAGCTCAACCACCCACCGGGCAAACCCAGCTAGTGCATTTAAACCACGTCCTTTTAGTCTGTATCCTAAGTCGTTATCAAAGCAGGTCGCAAATAAGCTTTGGTGTTTTTCATTAGCTAAGGTGCCAAGCTTTTCAAGCGTGACTGTACCAATTTCACGACGTGGGGTATTCACAATTCTTAAAAAAGCATTGTCATCATCTTGATTCACTAAAAGACGTAAGTAAGCCATGATATCTTTAATTTCAGAACGTGAAAAAAACGACATTCCACCACTAATTTTATACGGGATTCGGTTACTCATTAACGACTTTTCAAAGCCCCGCGCTTGGTGGTTACCCCGGTACAAAATAGCGTAATCTTTATAGCTGGTGCGTTTCATAAATTTATGAGAAATAATCTCTGCGACCACACGTTCTGATTCATGTTCTTCATCGCGACAGCCAATGACTTTAATTTGCTCACCATAGCCCAACTCACTAAAGAGCTTTTTTTCAAACTCATGGGGGTTATTTGCAATTAAGATATTGGCCGCTTTAAGAATGCGCCCAGCACTACGATAGTTCTGTTCTAGTTTTATTAATCGAAGCCCAGGGTAATCTTTACTTAATAACACCAAGTTTTGTGGACGAGCACCACGCCAAGAGTAAATTGACTGATCGTCATCTCCCACCACAGTAAAGCGTGCTCGTTCGCCTACCAGCAATTTCACTAATTGATATTGGCTGGTATTGGTATCTTGATATTCATCCACCAGTAAATAACGAAAACGCTGCTGCCATCGCTCACGTGATGTGGCATTACTACTTAAAAGCAGCGTGGGGATCATAATTAAATCATCAAAATCCAGCGCGTTATACGCTCTTAATTGATTTTGGTAACGCGCATACAACTGAGCAAACAATGCCTTTTGCGGCTCTCTGGCTTCGCGAATAGCTTGCTCTGGTAAAATAAGCTCATTCTTCCAACTACCAATTTGCATTTTTAGCAGGTTCAGTAAGTCTTTGTCTTTTTTAAGCTCGTCTTCGGTTAAATCACCGAGTAATTGATTCGTATCTTGGTCGTCAAACAACGAAAAACCGGGTTTAAAACCCAGTGTTTTTAACTCTTTTTTAATGATTTCAAGCCCAAGCGTATGAAAGGTAGACACCCATAAACCTTTAGACTCTTGTTTGCCTAAGGTTTGCAAAACCCGCTCGCGCATTTCTTTAGCCGCTTTATTGGTAAAGGTAACCGCCGCAATATTACGCGCTTGATACTCACATTTTTGTACTAAGTAAGCAATTTTGTTGGTGATAACTCGCGTTTTACCCGAGCCTGCGCCGGCTAATACTAAGCAAGGACCACTAATGTACTTTACCGCTTCATCTTGTTTAGGATTGAGTTTCATAACGACCAGCTGATTGCAAAAAGACGGGCAATTTTAACGTAATCACTACAATACGCCTAGCCAATAAGGTAATATTAGTTATTATCATTTTAGGCAACAGGCAAGGGACGACTATGATTAACCCAGCAAAACTTGAAGAAATTGCGAAACAGATCACTAATAACATGCCACAAGGTGTAAAAAACCTGGCTGACACACTTGAAGGTAAAACTAAGCAAGTGTTACAAAATAAGCTTGCCGAAATGGACTTTGTAAGCCGTGAAGAGTTTGATATTCAAAGCCAAGTGCTGATCCGCACACGTGAAAAGCTAACTGAATTAGAAGCAAAAGTGGCAATACTTGAACAGCAATTATCGGCAAAAACAGACGCTGAATAATAAATATAACGCCATAGACGAACCTGCTTTATGGCGCTAATCACTCAGTTATTCAAATAGCTCGTCCAGCACATAATAACCCGTTGCTTGTTGCTGCTCTATGCTTACCCTCAGCAATTTATTAGCTACTTGCTCACCGGTAATGGGTCTATACCGTTTGAGGATACCAAAACGCGTTAGCAGTGGAAGTACCACCTCACCTAGCTTTTCTGCAATTCTAAGCTCTGAACGCTCTCCAACTAATAAAGACGGTTGCAATATACTCAAGCGTGCAAAGCCAAGCTGCTTCACCTGCTGCTCAAGCTCTCCTTTTATTTTTAAATAACGGCTCATACTATGCGCATTTGCGCCACTTGACGATACCAAACAATAATGCGGAACAGCGTTATTGGCCGCCATTTGCGCACAAATAAATTGGTATTCAAAATCAACTTTACGTTGTGCAGCCACACTGCCCGCTTGCTTTAATGTGGTCCCTAAGCAAGAAAAGAATACGTCACCTTTGAACAATTCAACATAATGCGTCAAATTTTCAAAATCAATAACATGGCTAATTAATTTAGGGTGGGAAAAGTCTAATTGGCGGCGCGATAAACTCACTACCTGCGAATAGCTAGAAGATGCTAACAGCTGTTGTAATAACTGGCTGCCAACTAAGCCAGTACTGCCGATTATTAGCGCCGTTTTGGCCATATTAAAGGTGACTGTCCGCAGATTTATTTAGTACATGGTGTACTGCTTTTTTATAGCTTTCACACTCTTCTTCGGCACAACTAACTACCGATTCTAAGTCATGCAAATGACCATTTTCTAAGCCATATACCCAACCATGAACCGTGAGTTCCTGGCCTCTTAACCATGCATCTTGAACAATGCTAGTGCGAGATACGTTACGCACTTGCTCAATCACATTAAGCTCTATTAAACGATCCAGGCGTTGTTTTTCTGGCAGAGCATTAAGTTGCTCTAGGTGTTTTTCTTTTACATCACCAACGTGGCGCAGCCAGTTATCAATAAAGCCAAAGCGGTCCTCGTTTAGTACCGCTTGCACACCACCACAACCGTAGTGGCCAACAACCATAATATGTTTTACTTTTAATACTTCGACCGCGTACTGCATAACCGATAAACAATTATGATCGGTATGTACAACCACGTTGGCAACATTACGGTGCACAAATAACTCACCCGGTAATAAATCAACAATTTGATTAGCTGGCACCCGTGAATCAGAGCAACCTATCCATAAGTATTCTGGGTTTTGTTGCATCGATAAAATTTTGAAAAATTCAGGGTTCGCTTCGCTCGTTCTAGATGCCCAGCGTTTATTATTTTCTAGTAAGTTATTTAAATTTCTCATTACATCTCTTTTAGGTTGAGGGCGTTTTTAAACTGGCTAAAATTAAAATATTACGGGGTGTTAATTGCTTCTCACAAAATGTATTAACACTGACGTCATAGCCTTGCTGCTGCAAATATAAAGCACGATCGAGCACAAGCCAAACTTCTATTGCTCTTCTAAACACATGTCGAACCAGTTCAACTCGCTCTGTTACTTTTTTTCGCGCCTGCCCAATCAATAAAAACTTATTGTAATCAATATCTTTTGGCAGTTTTAAGGCTTTTTTGTCTGCCGCCCAGTTACAAAATGCTGCAAACGAATCTGAAAATATCGCTTTATTCACTGAAGGGACGCTGACATACCCTAACTCACCAGTAAGTGACTTTCTTAAGGCATCAAACCCGAGTCGCCACTCCACTTCTGTTTTTCGCACTTTGCCTACTCGCGAAGGAGCTGTAACAGTTTCTTGCAGGGCGAGCTTTAAATCTCTGTGAGTTAAGTTTAATCGACTTTGCTGAGCATGCTCGCTCATCGCTTGGTAATTATTATCAGTGAATAAATGATAGCAACAAGGTGAAAAGCTAATTTGTGGTACTTTTGCTGCACTGGCTTGATGCATAAAAGTTTGGTGTAACGCACCGCAGGCATGCAAAGCGACGGCATGAGTGTGTGGGCTAAAAAAATCCTGAATGTTATCCTTAAGTACATCGGCTTGGCTAAATTGTATTGCAAGTCCCTGCTGCTGTGCACTTTTTTTCCCTTGTTCACACAAATGAGATTGTAGCTCAACGCTGTGTACACTCTGCGCACCATTAAAAGCTAACATTCGCCCTAAATGGCCTTTACCTGCACACCACTCTAATACAGGCTGATTACTAGTGGGCAATGCGCCAACAAAATCTTGTAGCTGAGTAAACTTTCGACCTTTAATACCATTACTGATCCAAAACGGGTATTCCTTCCGAGTATTGGTAATGGCAGGCAATGACACTAATCGGCTAAGTTGCTCAACAGCAGGAATATAGGATGAAAAAAACTGATAGAGCTGTTCTTGATCAGAGTCTAATTCAGCAACCGCCTGATCGGATAAAGCGCTCAAAGGAGCATGTAATTCAGGCCAAGGTAAAGCGTCAAAATCAAATGCAGTACACTGCCAATACAAGCGAGTATTCATTAGCAAAGAGTCGAGGGCAGAAAATTGCTCAGTTAAGGTCATAACAGCTTAGGATATAAAAAAGACGCTTAATTATACCAGCACAATAGCACCTAATTAAGCTGTTATTTTTTTAACCTCGCAGAGCAAGGGAATTGCTTAACCTTATACCCGCTTTTGTTTAGCCGATTTCAGTATTAAACGTAAATACAGAGGGATAGAAATAATGCTTATTATAATAGCCGCAATCAGCATCCAAGAAAGCTGCAGTGTTTCTTGCTTTTTATATTTATAAATAAAATCAGCTTTTACTTCATCAAACTTTGTTTGATCAATCTCATATAAGTCAGCAATTAAACGCCATTTAGCCATCGACATATTACCCACAGTAGTACTCGGTGGAGCAATATAGTCTTTAAGTACCTCAGCCTCATATGCCAGTTGATGAAAACTGCGTTCAGGCGCATAAAACTGTTGGGTTATGGCAATGGCTTCATCCATATTCATTACCGCGTAGCGCCACCCTTTTAAACTTGCTTGATAAAACTTTTCTACCGTATCGGGGTGATACTTAACCATACTATCGCTGGTAAATAAAATATCCGCGTATACATCCATCCCATAACGTTGTGGACATATAAGTCTATGAGCAACCCCTTGCTGATCCATATGATAAGGTAGGTCGGTAACATACACTTCTATCGCATCTAATTTATTTTCCATCCATGCTTGTTGTAATTCATCGCCTTTGTAAACAGCCAGTTTTTCGGTATCAATACCACTGCGCTTAAGCATAGTTAGTAACTCAGAATTACTCTCTTTGCTGACTTCACTTACACGCTTGTTAATAAAATCACGAGCATGAAAAATATCTGAAGTTTCTTTTACCATCCAACAGTAAGGAGAAAACTGTAATATGGCAGCCATGGCTACAAAGGGTTCACCGGCAATACGGCGTTCTAATATACCTGAATGTGCTACACCAAATTGCGCCTCTCCTCGCTCTACCGCACCAAAACTATTTGGCCGTTTTGGATCGGCAGGAACTATATTGACGTCTAAACCGGCCTCATTATAAAAGCCTTTTTGTTTGGCCATATAATAGCCAGCGAATTGAAATTGGTGCGTCCACTTTAATTGTAACGTGACTGATTCCTGCGCCATTAACTGGCTACAAAAAAAGCAGGTGCTAATTATTATTCCTTTAAGTAGCAAAGCAGGCTTCCATAAACATGATAATTAATTATAACTATATGTAAAACAGCTAATAAAGCAAGCATCGGGATAAGATGCTTGCTTAGGATAGAGTTAGGCTAGAGCGATTTTTTCAAGCTTTTCTGCTTGAGGTTGGGTAGTTAAAAACTGAGTAAAACAGGGGTTATCGGTTTCGTCTTGGACACTGTAACCTAGCCGATTTAAGTGCTCATTAAACATCTCATATTGGCTTGGTTCAATAGCAAAGCCTGCTAATACATTCCCCATTGACCCGCCATGATTGCGGTAGTGAAATAAAGTGATATTCCAGTTACTACCCAGCGTATCTAAAAAGCGCGCCAATGCGCCTGGGTACTCTGGAAACTCAAACCTTAGTAAGCGTTCATGTAACTGCTCTGGCGCTTTACCGCCAACCATATAGCGTACATGCAGCTTTGCTAATTCGTTATCTGACAAATCGCAAAAGGTATATTTGTTATCTGTTAGACTTTGTTTAAGCTCTTCAAGTTCTGCTAACCCTTGACGTAGCGCAATACCAACAAAAATTTGCGCCTCGCCAGGCCCCGCATAACGATAGTTAAACTCAGTAATGGCACGCCCACCTAAAGATGTACAAAACTGCTTAAAACTACCGCGCTTTTCATCAATGGTCACGGCTAATAAAGCTTCGTTTTTCTCACCCAACGCAGTGCGCTCAGCCACATAACGTAAGCGATCAAAGTTTAAATTAGCACCAGACAAAATAGCGGCTAAATTTAACCCCTTTAAACCCGACTGCTGAGACCACTTTTTAAGCCCTGCAGTTGCAAGCGCTCCTGAAGGCTCAGCTATAGCACGGGTTGATACAAAAATATCTTGCATGGCTGCACATATTTCATCGTCTGATACGGTAACTACTTCATCACAAAACTTTTGTGCCAGTCTGAAGGTTTCGCTACCAATTATTTTAACGGCAACACCATCGGCAAAACTGCCAACGCGATCGAGCTCTACCGGCTCGCCTGCTGCTAAAGCAGCTTTTAAGCAGGCGCTTTCATTCGCCTCAACCCCTATCACTTTGATATCGGGGCGCAGCGACTTAATGTATACCGCCATACCTGCCAGCAATCCGCCGCCGCCAACAGGAATAAATACCACATCTAAATCGTTGAGCTGTTGCATTAATTCTCGGGCAACCGTACCTTGACCAACAATCACATCAGGGTCATCAAATGGCGGAACAAATACGCCGTTTCGCTGCTCAGTTAATTCCAGCGCATACGCTTTTGCGGCATCAAATTGATGGCCATGCAATACGACTTCACCACCCAATGCCCTTACCGCATTCACCTTTATTTCAGGTGTGGTCACGGGCATCACAATGGTGGCTTTGTGCCCTAAGTGTGAGGCACTTAGTGCCACACCCTGGGCATGGTTACCTGCGGATGCGGTGATCACAACCGAGCCTTTAGGCAGCTTATTTAATTTATTAAAAGCACCGCGTAATTTAAACGAGTACACGGGTTGCTGGTCTTCACGTTTTAACCAAACATGATTACCTAATCGTGCACTCAATTCGGCCATTTCACTTACCTCAGTCACCTTGGCTAAAGGCTCCATATTGGCTTGGATAATCGCGCGAAAATAATCGAGTTCTTGAGAAACCATACCTAGCTAAGCTCCTCCAGTTTGGCTAAATCGCGAACTGCACCTTTATCTGCGCTGGTTGCAAGTAGCGCATACGCTTTAAGCGCAGATGATACATAACGATCACGATTAAGCGGTTTATACGCTTGTTTACCACGAGCCAGTTGTTTTTGCTTGCGAGCTTCAAGCTCTTCATCGCTTAGCGCCAGCGTTATTTCTCGAGTGGCAATATCGATGATAATTTTATCGCCGTTTTCAACATAAGCAATTGCGCCACCGCTGGCAGCTTCCGGCGATACGTGGCCAATCGATAGACCCGACGTGCCACCTGAAAAACGCCCATCAGTAATTAATGCACATTGCTCTGCCAAACCTTTTGATTTTAAATAGCTAGTTGGGTATAGCATTTCTTGCATACCAGGGCCGCCTTTAGGCCCTTCATAGCGAATAACCACCACGTCGCCGGCTTTTACTTCGCCATTTAAAATCCCTTCTACAGAGTCATCTTGTGATTCGTATACCACAGCAGTACCTTCAAAGTGCAGCATTTCATCAACAACACCCGCACTTTTAACGATACAGCCATCTATTGCTAAATTACCTGAAAGTACGGCAAGACCGCCATCTTGACGAAATGCATGTTCTACACTGCGAATACAACCGTTTTCACGGTCGTTATCACCCTCATCCCAACGACAATCTTGGCTCATTGCTTTAGTGGTACGAATACCTGCAGGGCCAGCACGATAAAACTTTTGCGCAGCTTCGTTATTCGGATCGGTTGCATCCCACTTTTTAACCAGTTCACCCATTGTCATACCAGCAACATGGTTAACCGATAAATCAACTAACCCTGCCTTTCCAAGCTCGCGAACTATCGCCATCATGCCACCAGCACGGTGTACGTCTTCAATGTGGTATTGCGCTGTAGCTGGAGCAACTTTACATAAAAACGGGGTTTTACGTGAAAGTTCATCAATATGTGACATATCAAAATCAACGCCGGCTTCTTGTGCCGCTGCGAGTAAATGCAATACCGTATTTGATGAACCGCCCATAGCAATATCAACCACCATAGAGTTCATAAATGCGGTTTTATTAGCGATAGCACGAGGCAGTACGTCTTGGTTATCTTTTTGATAGTACTCACGGCATAAATCAACGATACGTGCACCCGCTTCAACATATAGTTGTTTGCGGTCTTTATGGGTCGCAAGCGTGGTCCCGTTACCAGGCAGCGCAAGGCCAATTGCTTCTAATAAACAGTTCATAGAATTGGCGGTAAACATCCCTGAACACGACCCACAGGTAGGGCATGCAGATCGCTCAACTTGCTCCGAGTCGGCATCACTTACCGATTCATCAGCGCCTTTAACCATAGCATCAACCAAATCGAGCTTAATATCGATATTCGCTAATTTGGTTTTACCTGCTTCCATTGGGCCGCCCGATACAAAAATAACGGGTATATTTAAACGCAGCGCCGCTAACATCATTCCAGGGGTGATTTTGTCGCAGTTAGAAATACAAATCATCGCATCGGCACAATGGCCGTTCACCATATACTCTACTGAGTCGGCAATTAAATCGCGCGATGGCAGTGAATAAAGCATACCGCCGTGACCCATGGCAATACCGTCATCGATAGCAATGGTATTAAATTCTTTTGGTACACCACCGGCCTGAGTAATGGTTTCAGCCATCAGTTCACTAAGCTGATTAAGATGCACATGCCCCGGTACAAATTGCGTAAATGAGTTCACAACAGCAATAATTGGCTTACCAAAGTCGGTATCAGTCATGCCTGTTGCACGCCATAATGCTCTTGCGCCTGCGCGTTTACGCCCTTCAGTGGTAGTTGCACTTCTTAATTTAGCCATAGTTACCTCAGTGTTTGCCGCAATTAATGCGGGCATTCCTCATTCTAAAAATTGATGAATAACCAAATATTCAGTTACTCGTAAAATTCGTTAAATTTATTTTATACAGCCTGTTGCTGTAAGCTTTGTAGCGTTACATGTTTCACATCAACCAATTTATTTAACTGGCTGGTAAGCAAGTAAATTGGCTTATCGCTATCAACCGTCATCGCCATATTATATTGACCATCGTCCATATTGAGCTGTAAGTGAGTTAAATCAAAACCACGATGACGCACCACACGTAAAAAGCGCTCGATTGCGACACTTTGGCTTTTTAAGGCAATAGTTAAACTGTGTTTCATTGTGCTTTCTCCGTCATCATTTCATCGTTAGCAGCCCCAGGTGGAACAAGTGGCCATACGTTTTCTTTATCATCGATACAAGCATGAACAATATAGGGTCCATCGCTATTTAATAAGGCAGTGATTGCATCATCCACTTGGTTGGCATGGGTAATTGTTTGCCCAGGAATGCCAAACACAGCAGCAAGTTGTACAAAGTCAGGGTTGTCTGACAGGTTAGTTTCGCTGTAACGCCCTTCAAAAAATAGTTCTTGCCATTGGCGCACCATGCCCAAGCGCTGGTTATCAAGTATCAGTATTTTTACTGGTAAATTATTACGACGTATAGTGGCAAGCTCTTGAATATTCATCATGATTGAACCATCACCTGAAACGGTGATCACAAAGTCATCTTTACGCGCGATTTGTGCACCTATGGCGGCAGGTAAACCAAACCCCATAGTGCCTGCACCACCACTGCTTAAGTGGTTACAAGGGTGGCTAAACTTCATGTGCTGGGCGACCCACATTTGATGCTGGCCTACATCACAACACACCACACTAGTGCTTGGCATACGCTGGCTAAGTTGATTAAGTAAGTAAGGAGCAAATACTTTTTCACCAGGGTAGTCGTAGCGCCACGCGTGTTTGGCCTTCATTTTTTTACTATGATCGCACCACGCTTTTGGTGTAACCACGCACTCAAGCGCAGGAAGTGACGTTTTTAAATCAGCAATTAATGACGCTTTTGCGGGTTTGCGTTTTCCTACCTCGGCTGCATCTATGTCTAAATGAATTACGTTTGCTTTTGCAGCAAACTTAGCTAAATTGCCGGTTACACGGTCATCAAAGCGTGCGCCAATACACACTAATACATCACATTCTTGCACCGCTAAATTAGCTGCTTGACCGCCATGCATACCTAGCATGCCTAAATCATATTCGTAATCAGGTAATACACTGCCCAATGCTTTAAGGGTTGAAACCGCTGGCATTTGCGTTTTATTTAAAAATTGCATTAACTGCGCTTGCGCATCAGCGGCATGGACCCCGCCACCAACATAGGCAACAGGCTGTTTGGCTTCACTAAGTAATTGGTTAGCAATAGCAACTTGATTTAGATCTAGTTGAGGCAAATATTCATCTACCGCTAACCAAGGTTTAAAAGGTACTTGCGCCATTTGAATGTCTTTGGGGATATCAACCAAAACAGGGCCAGGTCGACCGCTTTGTGCTAAATGCATCGCCTCTTGTAATATTTCGGCTAAATCTTCTGCTCGCTCAACCATATAACTGTGTTTTGTGCATGAAAGCGACATACCCAGCACGTCTATTTCTTGAAAGGCATCAGAGCCAATCGCCGCTGTCGGTACTTGTCCGGTGATGGCAAGTAAAGGCACTGAGTCCATCATGGCATCAGCCAATGCGGTAATTAAGTTAGTAGCCCCCGGACCTGATGTTGCTAAACATACACCTAATCGGCCAGTACTGCGTGCATAGCCTACGGCTGCAAATCCTGCACCTTGTTCATGGCGAGTGAGGTAATGTTTTACAGGCGCACCATACAAGGCATCGTAAATGGGCATAATAGCACCACCTGGGTAGCCAAATACTTCATCTACGCCGTGCTTGGCGAGTAAATCAATTGTTAGTTCTGCGCCTGTCATTAGTAAATCCTCATTCCTGTGTGACAACCCGTTAAAATTTAATCTTAAAACTAAAAAGCCCCCCGGACGGTTAAGTGCGGAGGGCTTTTCAATGCTTAGTTTTTTAAAGCACTACGAAGCCCTCGAGGGAATAATCACCACGATAATAATCAGGACTAGGTTAAGTGCATTGTTAAGCATAAAATTTAATACCATTTAATTTCTGTAATTACGAAACTCTTGTTTCGCTGTCTTTTTATATTAGTACCGCGCTCAGGGCGCTAAGTCAACATCAAATTCAATCCAAAATAATTATAAAAACACGCAGGCCTAGGTTTTAAAATTCAAACAACCTAAACAAAGTGAATTTTTTATCCCTTCATTTCAACTCAGGAAATTCACTATTCTTATAACGGTGAATTATGGTTTGATTAATTTTTAGCAAACCGCTGTATTTTATAGCTCACAAAATAAAATAAATTGACTTCTTAAGTGTTTCTTAAGTGTGACGACCTAGCATAACAACGTTCACTAAAAAGAGATGTGTTATGAATTCAATTTTCAAACTCAGTAAGCAATCGCAAGCAAACACCAAAAAGCGCTTTTACTTTAATTGCAGCGCTAATGCATTTGTTATTTTAATGGCATGCTATTATGGCTTAATCATTAATATTCCATTTATGCATGGTGCGTTTAGCGCTATTACTTCGCTGCACACATTTTCGTGGTTATTTCTATTTTCTGTACCGCTACTACTTGTGTGTTTATTAGTTATATTTTTTTCTTTGGTGTCTGTTCGAGGGCTATTAAAACCCATCAACTACTTACTACTCGTGCTCTCAAGTGCCGCACTTTACGGCTCATTAAACTATGGAGTGGTATTTGATTACTCAATGATACAAAACGCAGCAGAGACGGACTCTAGTGAAGCGTTAAGCTATTTAAACTTGCAACTTGTTGGCTTTTTACTGCTTTTTGGCGCATTACCTGCCTTTGTTTTGAGTCGTATAAACGTAAACTGTGCCCGCCCACACAAAGAAATACTCAGTCGTATTAAACTGTTACTAGCATGCGGTGCTTTGATTGCTTTAGTAGTAGTAAACTTTTACGCCGATTATGCGGCAACAGGTCGAAATAACCGTATATTGAAAAAAGAAATCATTCCATTTCAATACCTTTCTAGTGGCTATAAGTATGCACGTGACCAGTTGCTTTACAGCGATATTAAATTTAAAAATATTGATACCACACCAACTTTAGCATCGCCAAGTACAACACGAGTTACTGTCATAGTAGTAGGTGAAACCGCACGAGCTGAAAATTTTTCCTACCAAGGCTATGAGCGCAATACCAACCAATACACACAAAAACATAATGTCACTTATTTCGATAATGTATCGTCGTGTGGCACGGCCACAGCAGTGTCAGTACCGTGTATGTTTTCACTGCAAACTCATGCCAATTTTTCTCGTTTAGACAGTGATAATCAGCAAAACGTGATTGATTTGATACAACAAGCAGGCGCAGATGTCTTGTGGGTTGATAATAACAGTGGCTGTAAAAACGTCTGCTCGCGCGTACCTACCATTAATATTGATACCAAAGCATCTGAACTATGTGATGGTAAATACTGTTTTGATGAAGCGTTGCTAGCCCCACTAAAGCACAAGCTTGCTAACTTGAGTCAGGCTAATACGCTTATAGTGCTGCATATGATGGGTTCACATGGCCCTACTTACTTTAAGCGCTATCCTGAAAAATTTAAACAGTTTAGTCCAACCTGCGACCGCAGCGATATTCAGAACTGTAACGCTGAAGAACTGGTTAACACCTACGATAATACAATTGCTTATAGTGATTTTATCAACGCTCAAGTTATTGAACAGTTAAAGGCACTACCAGCCAATATTGATAAGCAATTACTGTATGTGTCGGACCATGGCGAGTCGCTCGGTGAAAATGGTGCGTACTTACATGGCTTTCCCTATGCATTTGCACCAACAACTCAAACCCATGTGCCTCTTTACATCTGGGCTGATGAGCATAATCAGCGCATTACAGCCAAGTGTCTCAACAATTTAAATAGCACTTTAGCGCAATCACACGATGCTATTTTTCATACCCTTTTAAACTTAACCGGTGTTGCGAGTAAAACCTACCAAACCTCTGAAGATTTACTCGCGTCATGTCAAACGATTAACCATAGCGAAACTAAAATATGAATAATAAAACCGTTATAAAACGCCAAGGTCTAATGCGCCTAATTTTTACCTTAAGCCATACATTTAATGGTCTAAAATGGATGAGCCGATTTGAGGCTGCTTTTCAGCAAGAGTTGGTTTTATTTAGTTTGCTAGGCGTATTTGCCTGCTTGCAAGAAATTACTTTAAGTAGCAAATTAATATTGATTGCCAGCTTATTGTTTGTGTTATTTGCTGAGTTGGTCAATACCGCAGTCGAAGTGGTGGTTGATCGCATCGGTAGCGAATATCATGAACTATCAGGCCTAGCTAAAGACATCGCTTCTGCCAGTGTCTTTATCGCCATGCTCATCACCGTTCTGCTTTGGTGGTCTGTTTTATGGGCTTAATTAGCCAAGGTAAAAAAAGCATTAGCGCTGCTGTAGGTCATGGTGGTGTTTTTTCTCAGTCTATGAAGCTTTTCATGAATCGCCTTGAGTTCATAACAAAGTGAACGCGTTTTGACTAATTATGGCAACATGGCCTACAGCAATAATTGATATCAATAGCGCTTTTAATCTGGCATTTTTACGTTACCTATATAGTAAACTAAGTTAGTATTTATAAAACAACTTTAACTTGGTTAGGATTTTTTATGAAAGTGTCATTGCGTATCAGTCATTTATTGATGGCGTTCGTTGTTTTAGCATTTAGTGTCAATGGCTATGCAGCTCCTGCTCTATTCAAAATAGAAAAACAAGGCGCTAGCTCGTATTTATTTGGCACCGTGCATGTAGGTGATGCCAGCATGAAAGGCCTACCACAAAAGGTAACTCGTGCATTGGATGACAGTAATCAAGTGGTTGTTGAAGTGGATATTAGTAAGCTATCACCTTTACAAATGCAGCAACGCTCTATGCCGTTTATGCTACTAGCAAATGGCCGCACTTTACAGAGCGAGCTGTCGGCAGAAAATTATCAACTCCTGAAAGACTACTTTGCAAAAAAGTCGATTGATATTGCCATGTTCAACAGCTTTAAACCTTGGGCTGTCATGTTAACCATGATGCAAATTGAGTTTCAAAACGCAGGATATTCAGATAAAAATGGCATTGATAAGCAAATATTAGATTATGCCCAACAGCATAATATTAAAATTGCGGAGCTTGAAACCATAGAGCAGCAGCTACAAATGTTTAATGGTTTAGAGTCATTAAGCAACGCTATGATGGCAGAAACCTTTGAACAACTCAGTGATATTAATACCTACTTTATTTCTCTAGTAAATGCATGGAAACAGGGCGATATGAAAACCCTAACCAGCTACTACCACACCAGTTTTGATAACAGCCAATACGGCCAACAAAGCGAACAAGTGATGCTAATTGAGCGTAATAATAATTGGGTCACTCAGCTCACCCCAAAACTTGAACAAGGCAATATTTTTATAGCTGTAGGTGCTCTGCATTTAGTTGAGCAACATGGCTTAATTAAACAACTGCGTGACCAAGGATTCACGGTGACTCAGTTATAAACAAGCTTATATAATCGACTCATTATGAGCCGCCTGCTGCTCATAATGAGTTGGTTTAAAGTCTTCCATTTTTAGGGTGTGTTCAACCCCTTTAATGGCATCTGCTGCATGATGGTTTACATAAATAACAGTACTCGTTTTTGCCGCACACACCTTTTCTATAAGCAGTAAAACGCGTTGACGATTTGCCTCATCAAGCCCTAAACATGGCTCATCTAAAATAACTAAGGCGGGGTGTTTAACCATTGCGCGTACAATAAGTAATAAGCGCTGATCGCCATACGATAGTTGAGTAAAAGCGCAATTAGCTTTATCGCTAAGGCCAATTAGTGCCAACCACTGTTTCGCTAAACGCATTTGTAGCTCACTGGCTTGTTGATATAAACCAATACTATCGAAAAACCCAGAGATAACAGTATTGAGCGCCGAAATACTCACTCTATACTGTAAATGCAAGGTATTAGAGATATAACCAATATGCTGTTTTATATCCCAAATGCTCTCTCCTGTGCCACGCTTAAAACCAAACACCTCAATCTCATTGTTATAACACTGAGGGTTATCACCGGTGATTAAATTTAATAAACAGGTTTTTCCTGAGCCATTCTTGCCGGTAAGTTGCCAATGTTGGTGTTGCTTAATCGTCCAGTTTAAGTTTTCAAAAATAGTCTGTTCACCATAACTTACATGCGCATCAGTAAGCTTAACGAGTGGCGCGTTTGCATTTGAAATAAAAGTAGGCTCGGGTGAATCTGGAATAGTTATAGGTGTATGTTCTAAATGCAGTAACTTAAACAAATCGGCTCGTTTTGCTGCGCACGGTTTTGCTAAGCTATGTTGTAAAAGACCCTTGCTCACATAAGCAAAGTGATCAACAAACGCAGGAATTTCATCAACACGATTTAGCACAAACACAAAGCAAGTGTGCGTACTCAGTTGCTTTAATAGGCGGTTTAACTGCCTAGCCGATTCAGTGTCTAAGCCATCGAATGGTTCATCAAGCACAACTAAATCACTGTTAGCAGACAGTGCTTTAATCAATAATAATTTACGTGTTTCACCGGTCGATAAATCAGTAAAGTTACGATTAAGTAAGGCATCAAAATTAAGAGCCGTAATTAGCTGTTGGCATAAATCGTTATTTATTTCAGGCGCAGAAAAGAGTATATCGGTTACTTTTTGTGTTTTATCACTTTTGCGATTAGCGCTTAATAACTGCTTTTGTAAATCACTTGAAACCAACTGTAGATTATTAAAAGTACTATGGCGTTGCCCACTTTGTTGCTTGGCTTCACCAATAAGCGTAGCCCCAAGCGCAGATTTACCGGCGCCATTGCCGCCAAGCAATACCCAGTGTTCCCCCTGTTTTACTTGCCAAGTTAAATCCTTAATATAATAGCGATTACTGCCACCGGTGGATAAATAACCATTAAATTGCTGAAGTAAAATTGAGCGCACACTAGATCCCAAAATAAGGCTTAAAAATTCAAATTAACGTACAAAATAACAATTAGGCAAGTGAGATTTAATCAACCTCAGTTAGAAGAGCATCGTTTAGTGCCGCTATTATACTTTGCTGATCTATAGGTTTATGAATATGACTTATTGCTCCACAAGCTTTAGCGCGAGCTATATCACTATCAGAAGTGTTTGCGGTAACCACAATAATGGGTCGTGTTTTGTCTTTTTCATGTAGCAGCTTTGTGGCTTCAAAGCCATCCATAACCGGCATATTTAAATCCATAAATATAACATCATAGCTATTTTCAGCCGCCATTTCACAAGCGACTTTGCCATTTTCAGCCGATTCAACCTGTATGCTCAAAGAACTTAATAACTTTGTTAGTACCAACATGTTGAGCGGGTTATCTTCAACCACTAAACACTTAAGATCATCAGGCAAGCGCGTTGGCTTAGTTTCGCTTGTGTCCATCTCTAATGGTAGGCTTAAAAATACAATGGCGCCTTGTGGATGATTATTCTCAAAACGAATGTCGCCATTAAGCGCATTAACAATATATTGCACGCGGGTAAGCCCTGTTCTGAGGCCTTGAAAATGGTTACTTTGTTGATTGTTATCTAATTCGAGCTGACCAACCGGGTGGCTAAAGCCACAGCCACTGTCTTTTATGCTTAACTCTAACTGATGGTTATTGAGCGTAGCAATGACGGTGACCTCTCCTTGCTCAGTAAACTTTAATGCGTTATTAAGTAGTTCAGAAACAATTTGTTGTAGCCGTGCGTGATCTACAATCACCGCGCAGTCTAAGTTCGGTGCTAACTCGGTAATTAACTTTAACCCTTTCTCAGTACAGCCATATTCATACACAGCCAGTATTTTGTTTAAAGTTGTTAGTAGGTTGTCTGAGGTCTGCTTTAATGACCAACGGTTTAAACTAAGCGCCTGTAAATCTTGAAGTTCATCTAACATCGCTAGCAGCCTAACAGAACAATACTGAGCTTGACGCTGAATTTGTTGTTGCGAGCTGGGAATGGTTAATTCATTTATAGAACTAATTAATCCCTGTAACGGAGTTCTAAACTCATGGCTGGCGCGTGCAATAAAATGTTCTTTATTCTGACTGACTTGCTCGGCAAATTCTTTTTGTTGTTGATACTCAAGCAGGGTCTGCAAAACTTGCCTCTCCATTGGCATAAACACAAATCTTAACTCTATAAGCAATAACGCTAGAGTCAAAAACCAACACAACAGCTCAATATTGGCAACCCAATTAACCTTTGTCACCGCTTGCTGCTCAAATAAGCTCACCGCGGTGTCTAATTTTTTTAATAATGCTTCAATCTCGCCCACAGAAAACATCACGGGATTCGCTTGTTCTTGTTGGGTCAGTTTTTTTGCTTGTTTTATAAAACTAGATACCTCGGCATCTAGGTTACCTGGGGCGGCATAATATAAATCAACTAAAGCAGCATTTAAATAAATCGCCTCACCTTGCTCATTTTTAGTGAGTAAAAAAGTATGTCCTTGCTCGAATAGCCTAAGTGAGTGGGCTAACGATTTCAGGTGCTGTTCGTTGTTAGCTGTTTGATTAATTAGCGCATTACTATGCCACGCTATTTTTTGTGACAGCATACGTTGCTTACCCGCTATATTGATAATTTTCGCATCGTATTTTTGCACAGAAAAGACGTATTGCATGAGTAGTGCGGATACGCTGATCAGCAAGGCAATAGCAATTAATGCCCACCGATAACGTTTGCGAATACTCTTTACAATATTAAACATAAACCAAGCTGCTTTTTATTTTCACTTTAGTCTAACTGTAGCAAGTTAATTAGTTAATTCACTAATTATTAGATATAAAAAAGCCCAACTAAAAAGCTGGGCTACTTACAATATCATTAACGATTTTCTAAGCGGTTATAATCAAACATACCAAATTCAACCCCTCGATACTGGCGGGCAACGTGATGTAATATATCGCTGTATTGCCAAAACTGAGGGTGCGTTCGACGAATCGCAAACTTAGACTTTAAAGCCCGATAATCCGCCTCTACTTGCATAAGCGGTAGCTGCTCTGCAAATGCAGCAACTTGTTGCGGGTTATTTAAATACCAAATTGCTGATGGGTAATCACCAATAAAACCTGGCACAATTGTCACGGTATCTTCTTCATAGGCACGCTGGCCGTCTTCGTTTAATAAGCTCGAAATATTATAATGCGCGTTATGATGAATAATCGTATAAGCCTTGTGCTCATCTTGCTCTTTTACTAACACATACGATAGCTGCGGGAGTAAGTTAATTGCTTTAGCGGGCATGGTGTTAATTGCACTTAATGGTGCGGGTACTTTTTTATAGTCATAACGAGGACTTAATACCGGCTCAAGCGTTTGTTTAATTAATCCATATAACTCTGATTGTGGCTTATCAGTTTGGTAATTAATACCGCTTGGCTGACTAAACTCACGGTTATTTTCGAAAAAGGTCGATAGACTTGGCGGTGATTTACGATACCAGCTTTGCTTAATAGCTTCGCGTTGTGACTCTGGTAATAACGCAAGAAAGTTTTGCTCACCTTCCAAGCGTAAAAAATCCATATATAAACGTGTTATCAATTGATGGCCAATATTGCCATACACATCAAAGCCTGCCACTAGTAAGTAGTGAATACGCTCAAACAATGCATAATCAAGTACCCACATCGTTTTAGGTTGCTGGCCAACAAGCCCTTTTACAACTGTTGCACTATCAAAATGGCGAAAAATTGTCAGCGCCGCATTTTGGTTATGCCCTTCCCCTTTCCACAGTAAATCAGTAGTTAAGTGCTCGCCATTTTTGAACATTTTATTAGCTAGCTCTACCTTGGCTTTTAAATAGCGTTTTTCGCGAACTGAGTATTTTACCCAGTTAGAAATAGGTAACGCATTACTCTCCTCGGCTGCTGGTAACTCTAATGCGTCTTCATGTTGCATTAGCATTTTACCAACCTCTGGAGTCGCCACTTTTTCAGGATCGGCAAATGCCACCCAAAAATGGTCATTAATCACGTTCAGTGCTATTTGACCACGGCAAACAGGTCCTTTAATGAAGCCCATAATAATTAACTCAGCTTCATCGAGCATAAATTGATACTTAGCATCAATAGGCAGTGCTTCAAAAGTTTTAAATGGGTTTGATGCAAGTGCTGGCTCATAGCTTGGTAAGCTAGCTACAGTGTATTTTGGTGCGATGAACTGCTGATATAAGCGCGTTAACTTCTCATCCGTTAACTTAAGTGGCAAATGCGTTTTTGACAAAATAGTAGAACGGTCGTGAAGCAGTCGATAATAAACACGCTCAACATTTGGGTTATCATAAGGGCGACGAGCGCTAATTAACTTAATATCTTCCCCAGGAGGAGTGCTTGAACGCACCAACTTAAAAAAGTTTGGTGATTGCGCATCACTAAAATAGATATGCGCTAAAAACCAATGTTCATAAATATAACGCGCTGATAACTGATACTTCAAACTATCTTGATTTAAAAATGCTTCCCAGTTTTTTACCTTTGCAAGCTCAGCAGCTGATGGCGGCTTGATATGCGCCATTTTCCCGCCTTTTTTAATCCAATTTTGTAGATGCTGAAATTCAGCAGCCGACACCCCTGGTAAGCCATAAGGCATACCCGCATGCGGTTGCTCATCCGCTAATTGGTCAAACTCACCCATGGTCGCACAACTTTGGTTGCGACTAAGCGAAAAATCAAAGCGTTCATCTAATACTTCATCTTCTGGCAAAGGTGAACTTTGCTTTAATACCAGCGTGTTAAATAACACACTACCGGCTAAATTGGCTTCTTCATTTTGTGCTCGCTCGTTTAATACCGGGCTAAACTCTTTTTCACGCCATTGCTCAGTGGTGGTTGCATCAAATAATAATCGGCTCGGCGTTGAGGCTAACAACCGAGTACCGTCGTACACCAGCTCTTTACTTAGCCCTCTATCTATTCCCTCAGGAGACGACAACTTCAACTGGCAAGGCGCATCATAACAACCATGGCAAACCACGCAGCGAGTATCTATTACAGGCTTTACATGTTGAAGAAATTCGGCGCCATCACCACTATTAGCGTCAACAATACGCGCTTGTGTTTTTTCGGGACCAAACAGTTCGTTATAATGAGCATTTCCGAGGTAGGCACAGCCACTTAAAATAATCAGTACAAATGTACTTATAATGATCTTTTTCATTACTCTGCCTCATCGCCCAAATCAAACGTGGGCATCATATCAACTTGAGGTGATACGAATGTCAGCTCATCAACTGTAGTCACTACAGCGCTTAATAGAGGACCTTGAGTAAGCGTTAGTTGAGCGTTATGTTCGCTTTGCACTACACTTGAAAAGCTTGAATTGATGATATTCAATTCATAGTCTGTAATGCTTATGCCAATACTACTGTCAGCACTGGGGTTTTGGCATAGCTGAGTCAGTAGCTCATCACTTAAAATAACTGAAATTTCCACGTCAGGCTGCGCTAAGTCACGGGTACTTAGTGTCTCATCTAGAATAAATAAAGGGAGGGTTAAATTGCTATCTTGTTCAAGTTCCATTGGACTCTCTTGCTGACTGGCGGTGTAATTACCGCCATTATAGCAAAAAAGCACATAATTACTGCGACTAAATAACCATACTAAAGCCTAAAATTAATCCTAAGCATTACCAATTACTAAGCTTTAATATCATCCATTGCCGATTCAATAATAGAAAAAACAGCCCCTTGAGGATCGCAAATAACACTAAAACGCCCTACATCAGGGATATCTGTAGCAGGTACGCACACTTGCCCTCCAAGGATCGCCGCTTTTTTTACATAGCTATCGCAGTTATCCACGGCAAAGTAAATCATCCAATGGGGAGGCACGTCTTCTGGCCACTCATTATTCATTTGTAGCATGCCCGCTACAGGCTTACCTGCAACTAAGAACAAGGTGTAATCCATACCTTCCATAGGCTTTATTTCACTTTGCCAACCTAGTAATTCGCAATAAAAGTGACGGCTCGCTTCGCTATCACGCGTTGCCATTTCGTGCCAATAAGGCGTGCCGAGCTCACAAGGACGCTGACATCCTATATGCTCTTTACCTTGCCATAACGCTACGGTGGCCCCGGTTGGGTCTTTAAGCATTAACATGCGCCCTGCATTCATAACATTGTGAGGGCCTGCTATAATTTGCGCGCCTAGCTTTTGCGCCTTAATTGCACATGTATCAACATCATCTACTGCAATATAGGTAAGCCAGTAGCTAGGTGTGGAATCGTCCACTTGCTCTTTAGGCATTTGGTACATGGCAGCAATATCGTCACCTTGCTTTTGAAGCATTGTGTAATATTCATCTTCGCCAATTGGCTGGTCGTCATTCCCCCATTCAAACAACGAGGTATAAAAAGCTTTTCCATCTTTCCAATTATGAGTACACAGTTCAGCCCAGCAAAATATACCTTGCGGATAATTATTTTTATTATTCATCGCCCATTTCCTGTTGTAAATTTAAGCTATTTTTAGCTTAGGCTAATAGTCTATAAGAGTCGATAGCTATTCAATGAATAGACATGTCTTTACTGAGTTTTAGCGTATAGTCATATTCCCTTCTATGAAAAAACAGCGCTCAAATATTAAACTATAGATATTCAGAGGTTCTTAAACCGCTGGCTTCTACTCGGGGTTGATAGTAACTCAGGCTACTTAGCTTACATTAGCACCGAGCAGCTAAAAGCTGATAGCTAATCACTTTTCTTCAAGCATTAAAAAACCCGAGACTAAGCTCGGGTTTTTTTAATGCTTAATGCATTACAACAGTTGATTACTCAACGATAGTTGCAACAACACCAGCACCAACAGTACGGCCACCTTCACGGATAGCGAAACGAAT
>NZ_PNDJ01000323.1:0-427 GCF_005887255.1 Pseudoalteromonas sp. S1609
GCGCTGTTACGGCGTCGGCTAGACCAGGTGTTATTGCACTCAACTTAGCAAACCTCAGGTTACTATGCGCTTGTGGTGAAACGCCCCCTAAAAAGTTAACATGATTTTTAACAAACTCAGCCCCATCAGGTAAGTATTCTGCAATCCCTGTTTCTACCCGCTCAAACTAAAAACAGTGCGGGCAAAAGAAAGAGAAGAATTCCGTTAAGTTAGGCCTTTTAATCTTTTCAACGTCAATCACACTATAATGATGAACTGCTACAAACTTGGCAGCTAGTGATGCGAAAGGAAAACATAGGATCAGTAATCTTACTTTTATATTTTTAAGCATGAATCTCTCGTTATACTGCTTTTTTAAATAAAAATATTATGGCAATAATTTTAACGGGGCTTCTTGCTAAGCTGCAAGCTGTTCTTTAAGCGCTAA
>NZ_PNDJ01000324.1:0-231 GCF_005887255.1 Pseudoalteromonas sp. S1609
TCATCATTATAGAAAAGAAAATAATCATCAACATACCTTTTAATAACATAATCACTACATGCTAAAAATCTGGCATTTCTAGCTATTAACTTTTTCTTGACCTCTCAGTCGATAGATTGAAGTAATATTTCTGAAAATATTCTTGAAAACTCAGGCCCAACTACAATTAAATGAGAGTCTCCAAAGTTTGCAAAATACAAAGTCTCTTAAAATAACAGTTCGAAACTATTG
>NZ_PNDJ01000325.1:0-208 GCF_005887255.1 Pseudoalteromonas sp. S1609
ATGAGCGCCGCTCATAGCTATTATCCCATTCTGGAGCTACACTTTGATGAAATCTTGACTAAAAACTAAAATTCTAGCACTCTGTAATCACGAAATTTTAAAAAACATTACTTTTGTAGTACAAAAGGAAAACTTGTCGTTAAGCTTGCTCATAATGGCAATGTATTTCTCGATACGAGTACATCTGCAACAACCAGTGCTTCTTTTA
>NZ_PNDJ01000326.1:0-316 GCF_005887255.1 Pseudoalteromonas sp. S1609
ATCCCATTCCAGAAATTCTCTAGCGATTCCAGAAGTTTCTCAGAGTCGGAAAGTTGACCAGACATTACGAACTGGCACAGATGGTCATAACCTGAAGGAAGATCATTTTGTTTATTGCAATTGTATTGCTATTAATCGCAACATCAAACCAAAATAAAAACCCCCTTCGACTTTCGTCAGGGGGCTTTTATTTATTCAATAATCCCTCCTCTCAATAAATCTATTGTTGTACTTAATTCAACTTCCATTTCTCTGTATCTTTCAATACGCTCTTTTAAGTCCTTAATTTCTTTTTTTAATTCCTCATTTTCAGCAA
>NZ_PNDJ01000327.1:0-237 GCF_005887255.1 Pseudoalteromonas sp. S1609
AATCTTCTTTTGTATAGGCAGCCCAACCAAGCTCAGATAGAGGCCTGCTTGTTTTAAAGTGTTAGCTACTAGCTTTGCGCATAAGTTGAGGATTAATACTGGTTATAGCATATTCACAATAAAAGTTTTCGATGTCTTTGAAGTGTTGTTATTTTGAAAAAAGCACAGTATGGGCTTCAAACAAACAAAAGACTTTTTCCCCTACTCGTGTATGATAATATAAGTTAATCATTGTGT
>NZ_PNDJ01000328.1:0-401 GCF_005887255.1 Pseudoalteromonas sp. S1609
TACGTAAAAAATACCCCTCTACAATCTGATAACCTCGATGTTTTAAGACATTAATGACATTATCTAACAGTGGATGGTATTTTGATTTGATACCCGCTGATAAAGAACCCACGGCGATTTTAGATCCCACTGTAAAAGGTGCACAATACAGTATATTGGCCAAATTATTTCCTGATTGAAGAATAGGTTAGTACCATAACAAAATAGCCTAAATTTACAAACTATTAATAAAAATAAACAAAATAAAATCCAAATATAAAAACCAAGCAAAAAAAAACCAGTTATTATTACTAAGCACTGGTTTTTATAAAACGTTAAAGAGAGTTAACTAATTAAATATACTCAACCTCAATGATTTCGTACTCTACATCACCTTTTGGCGTTTTGATAATCACAGCGTC
>NZ_PNDJ01000329.1:0-248 GCF_005887255.1 Pseudoalteromonas sp. S1609
TGTAGGCGCAAACTGGCCTGTTACAAGTCATCAATTTCGTCGCAGTCTAGCTTTTTACGGTGCAAATTCTAATCTCATCTCAGAATCACCTGGAGCACAAATATTCAAGCATCTGAACCATTAAATGCAGCGTTACAACCGAAAAGGCTTCAACAATATAAGAACCGTTCGTGGCTATATATAAATAACTAAACGAGACATAACAATCCCATATGATAAAGGTAATTATTAGTTTCACAAAGTCCTTA
>NZ_PNDJ01000330.1:0-390 GCF_005887255.1 Pseudoalteromonas sp. S1609
AGTACCTTGCTGTCAAGCAGATGTTCACCGTAATGGGAAGTTTATTGACAATAATCAAGCTAACGACTAATTTTTGTTTCGATTTACCGTCGTTGAAACTTTTTACGGCTACAATATCTTTGAAATTAAACTTTTTGGCTCACAGGGCGAGCAAGTTACACGCACTCAAAAGTATACAATAGGGCAAGACGCACTATCGCCCGGAAAAATAAGCTATCAGGTGGAGTTTTTAGAAACATATAAAAGCGTTTTTAATCAATCAAGTAACTCCTCAACGGCGATGAGTAATGCATTTAAAAGTAATCTCTATTAGGGCATTAGTGAGTTTATTTCATATGACGCTCAAATTACTCATTTGCAAACCGAACAAAATAACAGCAGCTACCGATC
>NZ_PNDJ01000331.1:0-325 GCF_005887255.1 Pseudoalteromonas sp. S1609
AAGGGCCGCTGGTGCTCATTCATCAACAACAAGTAGGAAATAAAAGCGACGCCAGCAATTTAGAGTATGCAATAAATAAACTTCCACCACCAAAAAAACAGGCAAATCGTCCTGCTATTAAAGGGGGCCTTAATCCCACAGGGCGTGTCAAAAGCTGAGTAATAAATGCCTCAATTAGCAATACGGCTGACTGGATAGACGGGAGTATAAATACTTTCGAGCCTATCTTTAGTACTAGGATCGAAGTTAGCTCCCCGCTTAGAATAGTACACCTACCGGATTTTTTGTTTCGCGAATGAATAATCGGCGCTGGCTCTGAGCCAGT
>NZ_PNDJ01000332.1:0-297 GCF_005887255.1 Pseudoalteromonas sp. S1609
GATTTAAAACAACATACTCCACTTTTACTAACAGCTCATTACCTGTGCATTGAGGCACAGGTACTTGCATATCAACTAAGTGAAGATCCTCATTAGGGTCTATTAAGGCAATAGCCTGCATAGATGAAGGAATAGTATTTGGGTTTGTTACTACAGTATTAGGCATCAAAAACTCTACTAGTTAGTACAACTTAAAGCGTAACTCCCTCGTCCATTAAATGAATGGTTATCATTTACCTTAGCCAAAAAAGAATAAATAGATGAAACAACTGCATTATATTTTCCTATTATAACATC
>NZ_PNDJ01000034.1:0-44719 GCF_005887255.1 Pseudoalteromonas sp. S1609
AGGGCCGCGCCTGTTTGGCATTGATGCTGCGTTATCGCCTATTTATGGGGAATAACCACACCACATAGGCTCTGCCTTGCCTAAATACCAAACAGACTGCTGCAAATTTAACCTTGAAAGATCAACAGACCCTAAGTAATGCGCGTAAAAACATTTCTGTGTATAAAGTCAGTGGTTTGCTTGATTGTGTTAGTTTAGCTCGCATTACAGCGCCTTCCCAACCAATCCAAAAATATTCACTCATTTGTGTAGTATCAATATCAGCTTTAATAGTATGTTGCTGTTGAGCTAAGTCTAAGCACTGTGTTAACTGTGCTTGCCAAGCATAGTAACTCTGCATTAGGCGTATTTTAAACTCGTCACTTAAATGATTGAGTTCTTGGTTTAAATTGCCTACTAAACAACCGCGTTTGTAATCATACTTTTGCATCCCAGCTACAGCACTTTGGGTAAAGTTAACAATGCGTTCTAGGGGCGGTACTTCAGGTTGTTCTAAATAAAACTTAAGTTTAGATATAAAAAACGTGTCGTACGCATCAACCAAAGCTAAGCCAAATGCTTCTTTACTTTTAAAGTAATGATAAAACGAGCCCTTAGGGACTTTAGCTTTTTTTAATATGGTGTCGAGCCCTGTTGCACTAAAACCAAACTCAGTGAGGGTTTCTAATCCCACACGAAGGAGCAACGCTTTAGTGTCTGCGTTGTCTCTGGCTATTTTAGGTGGGCGGCCACGCCTATTTGTAACTGCTGAGATTTTATTCATAACCTATATTAGACCGATCGGTTTTAAATAATCAAGTGTTTATTTTCAATCTTTTTAAACAACGAAATCTGTTCATTTTTCAATTACAAATTTATGAGGAACTTTAGCTTATATTGCCAGTCACAAATATGACACTTATGTGTTTTTGAGCCGATATGTCGGAACATTTAAATAAAGTCATATAGGTTAAAGTTGATTAGGTGTGAGCAATAAATTTATTTTTTAATTAATTTATCATTGCATCAGCAGCTTAGTTAAAGTCAAACAAATTAATTGTATTTTGTGTTTGAATTAAACATTTTTGTTGGCTATTTATTAAATGTAGATGAACTTTATGCTACAAAAATATAAATATAAAGGTGAGGATTTTACCGATGAAGAGACAGAAAAGAGATCGTTTAGAAAGAGCTCATTCTCAAGGTTTTAAAGCAGGTTTAGCTGGTCGCTCAAAAGAGCACTGCCCTTATCAACAAGTTGATCCTAAGTCTGAGTGGCTTGGTGGTTGGCGCGAGGCAATAGAAAATCGCAATATGTATAAAACATAAACTCATAACGAATTAAAGCAAAAAGGCCTCCAAATGGAGGCCTTTTTGTTGCGTGTTTTAAACTTAAAACGCGCTGGTATCTTGGAACAAGCCTACCTTTAAATCTTTTGCTTCGTAGATCACGCGGCCATCTACCTCTACGGTTCCATCAGCCATACCCATAAACAATTTACGCTTAATAACGCGTTTCATGTCTAGACGGTAGGTTACTTTTTTAGCTGTTGGCAATATTTGACCGGTAAATTTAACTTCACCTACACCGAGTGCACGACCAAGACCAGGACCACCAGACCAACCTAAGAAAAAGCCCACAAGTTGCCACATAGCATCTAAGCCTAAACAACCAGGCATTACTGGGTCGCCTTTAAAATGACAGTCGAAAAACCAAAGGCTAGGATCGATATCTAGCTCTGCAACTATTTGACCTTTACCATGTTCACCACCGTCATCGGTAATTGAAATGATACGATCCATCATTAACATGTTGTCACTTGGCAAACGACAATTTCCTTCACCAAACATTTCACCTTGACCACAAAGGATCAAATCTTCTTTTGTATAGCTATTTTTAGGTTCCATAACACTTTATCTTTGCTTAGAAATTGCCCCGTACTTTAGCGTACACTTGTACGCTAAACAACTCGGAGCAGTTAAAAAATGGTTTAATTATAAGCAATCAGTAAATGCAACTGATTTTAGTATGATTAAACCGCGCAATTACTAACAGAAATCATTATAATTGGGGCTGACTTTTAATCAGTTTAAAGGAAATTTATGACCCTTTTTGTTAACTCACTCACTGTGATTGATTTTTCTTACTTATGCAATAAACGCGGTGCAGTTGGCGAAAGTTGGATTGTTGATTTGACTTTACATGGCAAACTAAACGAAGAGTCTATGGTTTTAGACTTTGGCTTAGTTAAAAAGCAAATTAAAGGCATTATTGATGAGTGTATAGATCACCGTTTAGCTGTCCCTAACAACATAAACGGCAGCATCAACGAGTTTGCTGATCACAAAACATTAGATTGTACATTTGCTGATAACAAGCACCTTGCAATGAGTGCACCTCATCAAGCATATTGCTTAATAGATACTGATGAGATTAACGTTGAATCAGTAACAGAGTACTTAGTTGCCACAATACTGCCACAGCTTCCTGATAATATTGAAAAGATTGAGTTGGTGTTAAAGCCTGAGCACAATCAGAGCTTTTATTACCACTATAGCCATGGCCTTAAAAAGCATGATGGTAATTGCCAGCGTATTATTCATGGTCATCGCTCACAAATTGGTATAAGCCTTGGCGGTATTTCTATGCCTCGTTTGCAAAAGCAGTGGGCTGATAAATGGCGTGATATTTACTTAGCATCTAGCGAAGATCAAATAAACGCCTCTGAATTAAAACATATCTCAGCTAAAAGTGATGATGTTTGTTTTGCGTATACTGCGGCGCAAGGTTACTTTGAAATGTCTATTAGTGAATCACGTTGCGACATTTTACCAATTGATACCACGGTAGAATGTATTGCTGACTACATTGCCAGCCAAGTGAAATTAGAGCACCCAGAAAAAGACGTTAAAATTACCGCCTATGAAGGTGTTGGAAAGGGGTCGATTAGTTATGCTTAAATCCTTATTAGTTTCGGCGTTAATTGTATCAACTAGCTTTAGTGCTATAGCGCTTGAGCTAAAAGGGCATTTAACTCAAGGCGGCCTAGTAACAGGGCAATTAGATAACGCTAAGTCGGTAAGCCTCAATGGTAAGTCGTTAAAACTTACTGATAATGGGTTATTTGTATTTGGTTTTGGCCGTGATGCAAAACCTGTACATACATTAAGCTGGGTAGATAAAACCGGTAAAGGCCACAGCCAAGATTTAGTTATTACTCTTCGCGATTACGATATAGATAAAATTACCGGTGTTGCTAAAAAATACGTATCGCCGCCAAAAGCGGTAAGTGAACGTATTAGCCGTGAAGCGATCGCAGTACGAAAAGCACGGGCTGTTAACTCTGATTTAGAATACTTTTTACAGCCAGTACTTAGGCCTGCAAAAGGACGCATTTCAGGTGTTTATGGTAGCCAACGTTACTTTAATGGCGAACCTCGTAGGCCGCACTTTGGTTTAGATATAGCAAACAAAACAGGTTCACCTGTGTATGCACCGATCAGCGGAACGGTAGTATTTGCTGAACCAGATTTATACTACTCTGGCGGTACTTTGATTTTAGATCATGGTCATGGGGTTACCTCTACTTATATTCATTTAAGTAAGCTTGATGTAAAAGTAGGGCAGAAGATTGAACAAGGTACAAAGGTAGCTGAAATAGGTGCTACGGGCCGTGTAACTGGGCCGCATTTAGATTGGCGATTTAATTGGCAAGGTGAACGCCTTGACCCTGCATTATTAATGCAAGACACATTAGCTAACAAAAAGTAGAGATTATGACTCAAGTAGAGCGCGAAGCCATTATTGCGCAACGTATAAAAGATTCGACCACTTCGGTAACTAAAGCCGTATTTCCTGGGCGTACTAACCATCATAATACGCTATTTGGTGGTGACGCATTAGCATGGATGGATGAAGTTGCTTTTATAGCTGCCACCCGTTTTTGTCGTAAACCATTAGTAACTATTTCATCAGATAGAGTCGACTTTAAAGAAGCTATTCCTGCTGGTTCATTTGCTGAGTTGATATCAAAAGTATCGCATGTGGGTAATACCAGTTTAAAAGTGGATGTTGAAATATTCCTAGAAACTATGCACAAAGATAATAAGCATTCGGCTATAACCGGAAGCTTTACCTTTGTTGCTGTTGATGATAACCACAGGCCAACACCTGTCGTGTGTGACAAAATGCTGCATGGTTTTGAGTTATAACACCTAACAATAAAAATAATATAAGCACCATGATTGGTGCTTATATTATTAACCATAAAGAACACATCATACTGTATTTATCTAATGGCCAACTTAGCAATTGAATAAAATAAAAGGTATTAGTTTTTCAATAAGGAGGGAAATAAATGAGACTAATAAAAAGGCGTGCAATGCACGCCTTTAAATAACTATAAAACCATAGCGGCTATCCAGCCAAACACCAATAACGGAATATTAAAGTGAATAAAGGTTGGCACAACCGAATCCCAAATGTGGTCGTGTTGTCCGTCAGCATTAAGTCCTGATGTTGGCCCTAGCGTAGAGTCAGAGGCAGGGGAGCCAGCATCGCCTAATGCACCTGCCGTACCAACAAGCGCAGCGGTTGCCATTACAGAAAAGTTTAGCTCTAAACATAAAGGCACAAATAAAGTGGCAATTATTGGCACAGTTGAAAATGAACTACCAATGCCCATAGTTATAAATAAGCCGACCAATAAAATTACTGCGGCTGCTATGGGTTTATTACCGTCAAAAATGGCGGCGCTGCTATGGACTAGGCTAGCAACGTGTCCGGTTTCTTTCATTACCGCAGCAAAACCTTGCGCTGAAATCATAATAAAACCAATCATTGCCATCATGGCAACACCCTTACTAAATACGTCGCCGTTTTCTTCCCACTTAACCACACCAAATACACTAAATATAACCACCCCGACTAGGCCACCTAATATCATTGAGCCACTGGCATTTTGAGCGATCAGAGAAGCAAGCACGGCAAATAAACCAACTAGCATTACCTTTTTTGGGTTTTCAACATCAGCTTGTTGGCTTTGCACAGTTAATGCTGTGCTTGTGTATTCGCGGCGTTTTCGATAACTAATAAATAGGGCAATCAACAAGCCGACAAACATACCAATAGCTGGAATTATCATTGCTAAAGGGACACTGGTATTAACAATCTCAAGGCCATTATCAACTAGATTTTTATGTAATATTGAGTATAGATAAATCCCCCCAAAACCATACGGCAGCACCATATACGAGGTGGCTAAACCAAAGGTTAAAATACAAGCAATGGCACGTCTATCTAACCGCAGTTTATTAAACACCACAAGCAGCGGCGGGATCAAAATGGGAATAAAAGCGATATGCACCGGCACCAAGTTTTGAGAAGAAATAGCACAAATCAAAATAATAAACAGAATAAAGTAGCTTAATATGGTTTCACTAGAGCCTGTTTGTGCATTTACTTTAGCGAGTAACTTAGCGGCCAAAATACGTGTTAAGCCTGACTTAGAGATAGCGACGGCAAATGCACCGAGCATCGCATAGCTTAAGGCAATTTCGGCGCCTGATGATAAGCCAGAATTAAAAGCATCAATACTTTCTTTTAAGCCCATGCCTGCGGTTAATCCGGCAACAAGCGCACTTATTGTCATTGCAACAATCACATTTACGCGGACCAAAGTGAGTCCCAGCATTAAAATAACGCCTATAATAACTGCGTTCATAGATTTCTCTGATTTATAGATTTAATTAATTTTATCAGATCTTTAGCCTGATTTTTACGTTCTTTGGTAAATGGTTGCCTCGCATAGCGCACTTGCTCAAATAAGTGACAAAAGGCGGTTATTTGTTGCTCTGCATAGGGGGCTTGTTGACTAATGTGTTGTAATGTTTGAATAGGCGTAGCATTTTCAGGGTAGTTTATAGTGTGCTTATTAGCCCAACTGAGTATTTGATAATACTCTTTTACCAGCGGAGGTTGTTTTGTTGTTGCCTTGGGGCGGTTTATATAAATAAAATAAGCACTAAAACTTAAAATTAAAACAATAATAACCCCAAGCGGTACTAACCAAACATAAGTGTTACCAAATAGGGACGCTAATAAATCTTGTTGTTTATTTTTATCAAATCCCAGCACCCAACTAGACCATTGATAATCGAGGTTTTCTAATTCAAGGCGAAGCCAGTTTATGGCAGCATAATTACTTAAGCTAACTAAACCAAAATTAATATTATTTTTAAATTCATCATTTAATGCAGCACTCTGTGATAAAGAACCATTTAATCGTTCGGGCGCAACAACCGCTGTTGCATCAAATATTCTCCAGCCTGCATTAGTATATACCTCAACCCAAGCATGCGCATCGTATTGACGAACGGTAATATAGTCATTGTTTTGATTATGCTCTCCGCCTAGATATCCGCTTACTACCCGCGCTGGAACGCCAGCACTTCTAAAAATAAAGGCAGCTGCACTGGCATAATGACCACAAAAGCCACGTTTATTATTAAACATAAATTGATCAAGCGTATCATCACCGTGCATAGGTGTTGGCGTAAGAGTGTAACTGAAACTATTTTGCGAAAAATAATCTAACAGTTTATTAAAAAGCTCATCAGCGTTAGCACTTCTGTTTTTTAACTGTTGCGCCAGTTGATAACTTTTTTGGTTATTACTCACAGTAAGCGTTTTATAAAAACGCTGCTCTACGCTATTAAGCTTCTTAGTCGATAATGGTTTAGTACTAACAGAATATTGTAACACTTTGGATTTATATTGTTTTTTACGCAGTAAACCCACTGAATTGGAAACTACATTTTCATTGTTACTACTGGCATAGCCAAGCCCATATAACCAATCAGCCATTGCTGGCTCAGCAATTATTGAGTATTGAGTGGTATTTCCATTGCTGCTATTTTGGGTTGGCAACATCATTGCTTGTTTTAAAAACGAAGATGTTTTCCAAGCTTTACCGTCAAATTCATCATGTACAATAGCGCGCCAATAATAAGGGGTAGAGACTGAGTTATCATCAAACTTCGCTCTAAAAACCAACTCATCGGAGTTTGATAACTTTGCAATATAAAATGGGTCTACTTGTTCCGATAGGCCTGTTTGTGCCATTTTAGGGCCAGGTAATTGCCAAAATGCAGGAAGTTTTGGTAAAAATATTAAGAGTACAACTGCCAAAGGAAAAGCCAGAAATATTATTTTAGCACTTTGTTTTGATGACAGTTTTAAACTATGACTAGATTCAAGTAACCCAAGTACAGCAAAATTTAAAATATACAGTGTACTAATAATTAAAGTGGTAAAAATAGTCTGGCTAAACAAATACACTGCTGAAAGTGAGAAGAATGTGAGGGTGATGATCAATTGATAATGCTGCTTTGTTTTTGCCTGTAGTAATTTAAAAACGCATGACAGCAAAAGCATGGCAACAAACAGCACCACGGTATCTTTAAAGCCAATACTGCTTAACATAATAATTAATGCTACTACAGCGAGTCCGTTTGCTAACCACGCATTGGGCTTTTGTTTGTGTTTAAGAGTTAAATAAATATTCCAACCACATAACACGCTAAGCATAATAATAAAGGGTAGGGGCAAGTGTTCTATAAAAAAGCTCACTAAACCTAAGTAAATAAATGATAGAGAAAAATTTATAACGCGTTGATTTTTTATCTCATTCATAATCAGCGCCTACATTACTTAAGGCTTGTAAGCAGCGTTGCAGATGAAGCTTACCTGATCCATTTTCTATGGATTTATTGGGCAATTTCATCGAGTAATTAATGTCGCTTTCAAACGCTTGGCATACTAGGTAACACAATTGCCCTAAGCGTTGCTCGGTATCGCCTGTCATTAAATTAAAGTCAAATTGTGTATCGGCAGATTTAAAATCACTAAATTGTTTTACTAATAATTGCTGAGTTTTTGCGTAGTGTTTCCACGAAACTCGCTGCAACCCCATTTCTGGCAAATGGGTAATTAAACTTTCAAATTCGTCATCGCCTTGGTGCTTTTCATTACCATCATCATTAGCAGTTATTTGGCTTAACTGTTTGTAATTTGGCGTTTTAATAATTGAAGGGTAAACATAAACGGTATGATCTGGTTGAATATAGCTCCATACACTCACCAAACCAAATGGATAATTACTGGCAATTTTTATTGGCTTTAGTAAATAGCGACCGCGCTTTAAATAAGGCAATGGTAACTGGCATTGTATGGTATCGGCTTTAACACTCTCTATATAGCAGTCTTGTTCTAAATTATTGGGATAACTTAAGGTGATTGACTGACATGTGACGTTTGATTTTATTTGCCACACTAATTGAGGTGGCTGTGGCGCATAACTCTCAATAGTATTCTTAAAGCTGACAGTTAAGCCTTTTGCGTTGCTATAACCTAACAACAGGGCAAAAATAATAATCACAAACATTAAATACGCCATAAACAGTATTAAATTATTTTGATAATTAATCCCCATTACAAAATTTAATAGTGCAACAATCGTAAAATATACACCCAATGAGGAAGGCAAAACATAAATAGTATTATGCGTTAAAGTGATGCTATTTTTTTTGTGCTTATTTTTTAATAAAGTCGTTAAAATTGTACTTTTTATAGCATGAATAAAAGTAGGGCGTTTTAATTTTAAAATACCCATTGATCTAAACGGGCACTAAAACATGTTTTAAAATGTCTGCTATTTGGTTGTTGCCAGACTCACTATGCAAACCTAATCGATGCTGGCACACACTAGAAAATACCGCTTGTACATCTTCAGGTAGAACAAAGTCTCGACCTTCAATATAGGCCCATGCCCTTGCAGATTTTGCCAGCGCCATACTGGCTCTTGGTGAAAGCGAAGCAGCTAACGATTGAGCCTCACGTGTGTAAGTCACTAATTCAATTACATAATCAATAACCGCAGCGCTTAGCGTAATATTAGCTATAGATTCTTGTATTTGTTTAAGTTGTTGCTGGTTAATTCGCTGTGGTAATTGGGAGTAATCGCGCTTTTGATTGTTTAATAGTAATCTTTTTTCAGCGTTTTTAGGTGGAAAGCCTAAGCTTATACGCATTAAAAAACGATCTAATTGCGATTCTGGCAGCGGATAAGTCCCTGCTTGATATAAAGGGTTTTGAGTAGCAATAACAAAAAACGGAGTAGGGAGCGGGTACTTTTCTCCATCTACGGTCACTTGTTGTTCTTCCATGGCTTCTAATAACGCACTTTGTGTTTTAGGGCCCGCACGATTTATTTCATCAGCAAGTACTACTTGGCTAAAAATTGGGCCTTTATGAAATGAAAAACTGTGTTCTTTAGTATTAAAAATATTGGTACCAATAATATCAGCGGGTAATAAATCGCTAGTAAATTGAATACGCTGATACGACAACCCCAAAACAGCAGCTAATGCATGCGATAAAGTGGTTTTACCCATACCTGGTAAGTCTTCAATTAGTAAATGACCTTCACTAAACAAACAGGTTAATGCTAATTTTATTTGTTGTTGCTTGCCAAATATAACGGTAGATAGGTCATCAATAATAGTGGTAACTAGGTGCTGCATAATGTCCTTTAATCTATCAGTTCTAAACGTTTCATTACGGCATCAACTTTTTGAGCGTTGAAAGGCTTAGCTATAAATTCTTTTGCGCCAAGTTCCCAAGTATTTTGTACGGTCTCAAAACTATTATGGCCTGAGCACATAACCACATGAGCATATGGGTGCTCGTTATTAATCGACTCTAAAATTTCGATGCTTTCAGAATCAGGCAAATCAACATCTAAAAAAATAACGTTGGGTGATTTTTCGCTAAGTAAGGGTTTAGCACAATCAAAATTATCGCACTCAATAATGTCATCAAAACCTAAGCCGGCTAACACTTGGCTTAAGTCAGCACGGATTTGTTTAACATCATCAATAATTAAAATTGGTTCGAGTGGGCGTACAAATTCCATATGAATACTTCAACATTTTTTACGGCTTGTGGTTTAATATTAAGCCAAGCATTAAGGAACCTCAAGCTGATAACTATGAATTACCGTAATAGTCGTTTAAATACACTTAATGTCCGATACCGTCTAGTATTGGACTTAGTGAGCTTGAAGTTATTAAAATAGAGCGCCACACATAATATAAATGCTACTACCTATAATTTATATTATGTTAAATAATGTATTTTCTGCCATTGTGGCGCTGATTACCCGTTGAATTAAAACCCCTATCCTAAGCCCTGTTTTCATATGTTTTGTATTTTTGCGTTAAATCGCTTAAATAGATTGAAAATAAATTTAGAAATCTAAAAAAAGAATGACCGATTAGCACATTGATTTACCAAAGTGAGCTAATTCAGGAATTGAATGAGCTTATACAGGAATTTAAAACTGAATTAATGTGCGTGCACTAACACAATAAAAACTCCTAGGAGTCCTTTTAGGAGTTTATTTATTGAATGGATATTATTATGGATACATTTAAAAACTTATTGTTTCGTGCTGGCTTTATGAACTTTGGTAAACTTGATCGGCGTGCTGCCATGGAGTTTTTACTTATTAATTCTGAGCGCACTTTAGAGCGCTGGATAAGCACAAACAAACCTTGTCCCCGCGCTGTGCGCATGCTTGAACAACGTATTAACGGCGGTATGAGTTTGCATAAAGATTGGGACGGTTTTTATATTTGCCGTGATGGTTATTTGTGGACACCGCGCGGTAAACGCTACGAACCTACCTACTTAAACAAATTAGACTTTTTACAAAACTCTGTTCGCTTCAATGAAAACCACGTTAAAACACTACAACAAAAAATTGACCACTTGCATGAGCTTGTGGCGGCCAGTGACACCCTTAAGGCAATTGGTAATGATTTAATTAAGATGTCTGATGAGTTTGCGCTTAAAGATATTGTAATGAAATACGCGGATAAAAAATCAGCTTAACCACAGTTCTTAGCAGTCAATACGGCGCTTGACTGCTTTTTTACCAACACCCATCTAAATTTATTCATGTGGAGGCGTAAGATGCAATGTTACGAGCTTCCTCGCAAATTCTTTCTCATCTTTAGTTGGTTTAAATTTTAGATCATACCTTAAGCCAACATATAGCGGCATTTCCATTTGCGCATAATAGTTAATTTTATCTACGGCCTGAATTAGGTAGGCTACAAGCATCAATTCGGTAGCACTGTGACTGCACTCTGTCCATTTTTTCATTTGTTCTTCTAAATAAATTAAAGAGTCATAAAGCACTAGCTGTTCAATATTGGGAATAGATTTAATTTTCTTTATATCCCGTAGGTTGTCACGAGCAATAACATTACAAACTTCTAATAAGTTTTTTACTGGTTCTGGTGACAAATGGAATTGATTCATTATATCTATATATAAGGGGTGCTTTAAAGAATATGAGATTTTATATGATTTACCTACCTTTACATTCGGATTTAAAGTAGCTTTGTAGCCATTCATGCTTTGTAATTTTTTCACCAGCTCAATGTGAGTATCTTTGGTTAAATATCGATTTGCTTCAGTAAAGGTCTCTGCCTCAGTAATTTCATTTACCAGCCAAGCCCTCCTCGCTCTAATCATATTAAGGGACGAGTTTGCAAGTTTAGCGGCCTTAAATGATTGTTGAACCTCTGGATATAAGTTAAAAACTATATAAAATATCCCTGCGGCATTTAAAGATACATAAAGACTTCCAACTGGTGATGAGGATAAATTAGGAGTGAAGAAAAATAATGTAGGGAACATCGTTAATACAATTAACCAAAATCTTTTTTTTATTAAGCATATTAGAGCAGCAGCCAAATGCTGATTTTTGTATGTTTGATCGTAATATTCTTCATATAGAATAGAGCTATAGCAGGTAAGGATCTTATTTTTAATTTTAAACTTAAAGTTAGAAAACCAGTCAATAACTTTTTTTTTAATATTCATCTTTTATCTTAATCCCCATATTTTTCCTACTTTAAAATTACAACGTGGTGCTTTATATTCTAATAGTTCCACCAATAAACCTCCGTGTAAACAAATAAATAAAGCAGCACGAAGTTACAAGTGCTACTCTTGTAAAAAAGGCCACGATTAAGCGGCCTTTTTTATTGTTGTTCCGTCTGGGGTGACTATGTCCCCGCCTTTGATATATCGAAAACCCTTTTTAAGTTTTCCGTTTTCAAATGCGCTCTTATATTCATGCTGCAGGACGGGCTTTTTTACTATTGTTCTTCGATTGTGATACATAATGAGCCTAGTTTATTTTAGTGCGTTAACTGTGGTTACATCGACCAAATCATTTAAAAGCGGGTAATACTTAGGTTTTAGCCTTAAATATTGGTCGAAAATCTCTTCTATTAAATCGCCGTTATCATCGTGCTTTAGGTATAGGGCTTTTAACCAAACCTTATCAACTACCTTGTAATTACTATCTAGCTTATCAGAGTTTAAATAAAACTCACTGGTTGGGCTTTTAATATAATTACTACCATTAACGATAAATTGCACCTCTGCAAGCGCTTTGGCTACTGGCCGTGTTAGTGTTTTTACTGTTTGGTCTAGCGCTTCAAGCGGTGCGGCCATTTTTCGATAAATAAAATAACTGGCGCCAATGATTAGGGCCCACTTTACTGCATTCATTAAATACCGACCTTAACGCGCAATTCGGTGATTATTTTTTGCATTTCTTTAATGCAATTTTTTAAATCTTCATTCTGATTTTGTAAAAAGCCAATATGCGTTTTATTGGTCACTACAACGGTTGTGATCACAATAATTTGCATGATGATAAATATAAAATCTTTTAACGTTAAGCTATCCATTTTTAGCCCGCCTAAATTGCCCGATAAACTGAGGTACCACATTTTTTAAACTGGCAATTCCCCATACAGCGCCGTTAATCGCTACCCATGTTTGCACCAACCATGGCGGTACATTTTCAAGGTTTTGGAATATGGCTGCGCCCTGCTCTGGCGATACAACCGTAATCAATATAGGCGCGGTAAACATTGAGTAACTGAAGAACCTAAGCGTTTTATCTTTATCTCGTATGCTCTGCATTTCCCAATCGTGGTTATTATCGGTTGTTGATTGCGCTAAGCGAGCTTGATTATTAATGACCGCTAAATCACGATCCTTTTCCGCTTTTTTGATTTGGCCGTAATGGTCAATTGCTGTGGTAATAGGAGCAAAAATACCGCCAAGGAATTTAAAAAAATTATTCACCGTTTAACCCTCGCAATAACGCGTTAAATCGCGCGTCCTCAACCTGTTGCGCTACAATTAACGCCCCACCTATAAACACAAAGATTTCAATCATCGTCTAAAATCCCTTTGGTGTGTTTTTTTACCTGATAAACAACGAGCGCGCCGAGTATGGCGCCCGCTGCAGTTGTGAGTAACCATTTTGTGTTCATGCTGCTAATGCGACTCCCTCACGCGCTTGATTTAGATTAAACGCACCTTTTGCTCCCTCAAAATCGGCCATTGCAAGCATGAGTTCTGGGTAAAGGTGATCGGGAATTGGGTCGCTGCTGGTAATACCTAAACGCTGACCAACATAGTTAATATAACTTTGTGTATGGTTAACATACGTTTGGCCGTTATGTTCACCATTGGCAGGTGCCCAACGGTTAATAATGGTTTCTAGCGTGTAAGCGCTGTACTTATGTTTATAAGTCATAAGCAGTTTATAAGCTGCACGAAAACCAAACGCGGGCGTTATAAAGTCTTCATAGCCTTTGTCTATATCGCGCTCTCGCTCGCCTACCCAATCGTTACCCGTTCGTATGTTTAACGGATTGTTATAGCGCACGTTAAGTGGTGCGCGTTGCTGTTTTGTTAGCATATAAATAAACCCCATTGAGCAAAGGGCAACAAGTAAATTATACTTGTTCACCCTGCACCCCATTTAATGAATATAAAACTTCGCCGCTGTCGCTGATAACGTCACCGTTTACAACTTCACAGCCCACTAAATCGGCGCGATACTCATTTATTTTTATATCGCTTTCGCTAAGTGCTACCGACTCGCCAACCATACGAACACTTGCAACAATTGTTTTGTTTTCAGTAGTTGATAATGTAATTAAATTAAACATATTCTATTACCTCCCAATAAATCGTCGCAGGGTTTTGATTTGAATAAGAATGATTGGAAGCAATATAAAGTGCTGTACTGTTTTTGATGTAACCGCCGCCACTGATTGACCACTGTTTATCGTTATTACTATACGAACCTAAACCACTTCTGCATGATACATTTAACATACTCTTTTCAACGTTTACCGCTGAAATAATAACGTTTGCGTCATTACCAGTATTCGCAACTATCCCGCGCTGTATGCTTTTGATAGGCGATTTTGGTATTTCATTGACTGCTGTCGTTACTGCTGCTGTTAGTGTGTTTACTTGCTGTGTTAGCTCAATTATAACTAAATCACGTGCCGCATTAGTAGCAGCTTCGCTATCAACCGCTGATTGAACAACCGCGTTTTGAGTTGCTGCACTAGATGAATTTACACTTTCATGAACTGCTGCTAAGTCTGTATTTGCCTTTTCAAGCTTTAACTTGTTTCCAGCAGCAATGCTTTTTAACCATGAAAAATCTAGCGATTGCTCTGCGCTCTGAGCATCAATTAGCGGCTTTAAATTTGGTGGATTATTTACGCCCGCCATTGTTCACCCCCTGCCAGTGTTACGGGTTCGTCACTTTCATTTTTAACGAAAATAGACGCGGCCATGTTTTCAAACTCTTTTGATGCGGGCGCATTTTTATTGCCTGATAAAAATATACCGGTATCAACATTTAGCTCACTTGTACCCACACGAACCGCAGTGAAATTACCCGTTTCACCCGTATCAGTTATCACCTGAATTAACACATTACGGTTTTCTGCGTTGCGGGCTGGAAATACTTCGAGTGTTTGATTCACTGCTAACACGGTTTTATTAGGCGCTATCGACTCAAAGTTATTCGCGGGCAATATTGCCATTTTGCCGTTTTCAACGGTTGCATTAGCATCAACTTGGATTGACTCACGAATGCGTGTTACTTCAACTGCATTTGCGATTGAAACAACGCCTTTACCTACGGCGTAAACTTTGATGTTTGACGCTTCGTATTCAAATTCGATTTGTTCACTGCTTTCATTTCTAAAGGTGACTTGGTTGTAGCCATCAAGGTCGAGCACACGGCCAACCTCACCAACTAAGCTACCGAACTCACCCTCAATTTTAAAAGCGGCGCCTGAGTTAACAATTGATAGCCAGCGCGCGCCCATTGGGCGCTGCTGTTCTTCTCCTGCTTTTAACGTGACAATAGGCATTATTTACCTCTACTTATTGATGTAACAACAACCGCTATACCGATAACCCCAAGCGCTAACGCCATGTACTTAACCATCTGCCCAGCTTGGTTCGCTACAATGTCTTGACCTTGTAACGCGGTATTTTTGGCAAGCTCTGAAATTATGCTTTTATCTTCGGTTGCTGATTGTGCAATTTGTGCAACGGTTTGCGCTGAATTATCTAGCTGCGTTTGTGTAGTGCTGCGTAAGCTGTCTGATAACTCGGTCACAGCATCGACACTAAACTCGCTAAAGCTATCAATTGTTGAGCGGCCAAAATCACCAACCTCATTAATTGCTGTATTTGCTGTATCGCTTACGCGGTTTACTGCGTCCCCTGCAAAATCTAATGATGAGTCAACAACTCGGCCATTCTCTTTTATTGCATCAGCGGCTGTTTTAGCAGCTTCTGCTGCGGCTGCTCTGGCTGCATCAGCTGCAATCTCAGCCGCTTTATTAGATGCATCAATAGCAGCCTTGCTAACGTTTTCGTTAGAATCAAGCGCCTTTTCACCAAAACTTAACGCACCGCCTGCAACATCACTTGCAAAGTCGAACGCGTTATCAATTGCGCCACCATCAAGCACATTGATATTGCCACTATTACCAGCAAAATCACCGTCATTTTCAACGCTATTATCTATATCAATTTCCCATTCTTGGGAATTATCAACGCTGTTATCATTTGATGATTCGTCATGTGTAACGTTGCCACCAACGCCCGCATAATCACCATCATTTACAATATTGTTAGTGGTTTGCTTGTTGCTGGTTGATTGATTGCTTTTAGATTTACCCCCCATGCAAATCTCCTAGCGCGTTAATCGCAGCATAGTAGGCAACTTACCAACGTTGCCGCCAATCGCATCACGGCGCGCTCTGCGAACTGCGCGGTTAACCTTACGACGCTTTAGTTTATGGGCGCCTTTTTTAGTTAATATTTTCATAAATTTACCCTGTAGATATATTCGTCATTACCAAATATGGCTTTACGAACTTCGATTAATTGCGGCTTGATGGCTAAGGCGCTTACACCTTTAGCCACAAAGTAAGGGTTTTTAGTGTGGTAACGAACTGAGCTAAAACCGCGCTGTTTTGCGAATAACACAAACTCATTTACTGCACTAGCAAGGTTTTTACCTGCCACGGCTACAAAAACAAGTTCTTTGCCCTCTGGGCGAACAACTGCAAATACGTTTTTATTGCTCGACTGGTAGACGCTCGCAACCCCTTGTTTAATTTCGCGCTTAATAACCCCAGCACCGCCTTTTAGTGCAGGTGCAAGGGTGTTTTTCGCTATTTCAAAAGAAACTTGTTGCATGTTATTTTTTCAACATATACACAAGGGCAAGGCCAGCAATACCAGCAATTAGCCACGGGTTAACGCCTGTGCCGCCATAATTCAAACCGCCGAATGTGGCATTTGAATTAAAGGTTTGGTCGCCATTTTTGGCACTGCTGCCGCCACCTGTTAAAGGGTTTGCACCTAACGCACTCATAGGGTTTGTTGCCCCCAAAGCGCCTGTACCTAATCCGCCTAATGCACCTAAACCAACCATTAGCGACTCCCCTTATAAACTTGGTAGGCGATGTAACCACCACCCGCAACCAAGCCTATTTTTACTGTGTTGTTTAATAATGAACTAAGCGCTAAACCACCTACGCCACCCGCCGCAAATACCAATAGTAAAGGCATATACCCCCCTTACTTTTTAAGCAGCATTAACACGACAATTGCACCACCAATAAACAATAATTTATTGTCTACCCCTGCAATAATCTGATTTGTTACAGCAGGGGCACCAGCTTGTTGGCCAGTACCCGAACCTGTAACCGCAACCGTAGTCGTGCCATCAACCTTATTTCCCTTTAACGGCTCAATTTCTTTGAGGTTGTCTACGTTCTTTGCGTTATCAGAATTTACTGATTTTTGGTAGTTGTCGTATTGGTCGCCGATTACGGTAGTTGCGCCATCGTATAAATCGCCGCCAACATCAACAACCGTTTCAACTAAATCATCCCACCAATTAGCCATAAAGCCCCCTTATGCCGCTGCTTGAAGTTCTAATTTCTGAACAGCTAGTTGTGCTAATTGCTGGCGTGTTGGTTTAGCCTTAACTTGTTTGAAACCTTGAATGTGCGTTTTGATTGCACCTTTACCGCTGACAACAAATTCGAAATTTAAATCAAGTGTATTAAGTGCACCCTCTTTGCCAAAGCCCAACGCTGTAAAGTCTAAAATGCAGTAACCTGCTTGTGGTGCAACACCAGCCATACGTTGTAAGCTGTAATCTAAATCGCTACGCATAACACGATGAATTACTTTAGAGCCACGCATAACGCGTATTTCTGAAATAGTTACTTCATTTTCAGCAAACACCATGCGCTGTACTTGCTCGCTTGCACTGCCGTTAGGAAACGACCATGCATGATCACCGCCAGCTGAACTGAATTGTGTTGCTTCGTAACGAGTTGGCACATATATTCGGCCTGTCGGTTTGCGATCAGTTACCCATGCTTTTGCGCGAAGAGTTGGCACATCTGGATCAGTTTCACCTTTGCCCTTAAACTTAATTTGCAAGCTTACTGAATCGCTTAATTCAGTAACTAATTGCGTTTGGTAAGCGCCTTCTGCTGTGCGGTATTCAAACTTAGATAAATCTAAAACAAAGCGGCCTGTTTCTTGGTGCTTTTGGTAAGCTTTATCGAGTACATCTAACATTGTGTTAGACGAGTAAACAACTGGGGAACCATCAATATCAATGGTGATTTTTTCAATTGTCGGTACTTCTTTTAGGTTTGTTTCCAACTCAATAGAGTGGTAAACAAGACCCGCTTGCAGTTTGATTACTGCTTCTTCGTTATAGGCAACACCTACTGCACCATCAAGCTGAATCATTGTTGGCTGCATTACACCCATCATCAGCGCAATGGCTGCTGAAATACTTGTTTCGTTCATGTTTTAACGTCCTGCGTTAGAGTTATTTAATATGCTGTTGGTTAGCTGACTAAAGCCAATTAACCGATTACGTCTTCTACTGCATCAACGTTGTTTGATGCCCATACAACACCCGCCGCAATCAGTGTGCAAATACCAATTACCATGTAGTTACTTTTGGTCAGTTTCATTTTGTTTGCTCTCGCTTTTACTGTTTAAAAAAAATTGTTTAATAAGTTTTACTGCGGCAAACGCAGCAACCGCTGCGCCTGCGCCGTATATAATTTGTTTGTTCACATTTGCGCTCTTAGTTGCGTTGTTTGCTTGAGTGGTTTTTAGTAAACGCTACCGTTTCGGCTTCGGTCAATGGGGGGAATTGAGGGTTAACCTATTAGGTTTATTTAGATGAAAAAAAACCGCAATTAAGCGGTTTTTGTTCGGAGAATGGTTATTTTAGGCTGCGTTTTTAAAAACGAACTCACTGCGAACCGTGTTATTAAACCCTGTCTCTTTAAAGTAATACTCGTGATGAGTGCCTTTTTTGTCCTTGAATTTTGTAAGGCTCATTATATCGGCGGGCTTAAGCTGTATTTCTTTTGCTACGCGCTCAGCATCACCTACAGAGTCTTGTCTACCAATCCATTTGTAGCCACTCATAGCAATAACCGTGTTTGGTATTGGGGCTAATCGTTGCGTAACGGAATGGCACATAATGTTAAATTTTCGCCCTGCTTCAAGTATTTCACCATAAATCGAGTCCTCATCGCCTGATGAGATTGTCACTCGATTTATTTCTTCCGCTACAAAGTGCAAGGTTTTTGGGTGCAGGCCGTTACCCATTGCCCACACGATACCAGCCGCTTTTAAAAACATCTCTCTGATAAGCGCTTTCTTTTTTGGTGGATTGTTAGGGGTGAATGCAATTTTAAAACCTTGCTTGGTTTTACGGCCAGCGTGTAAAGCCATTAAAAAACCTTTTAGGCTTGAATAGGTGCGAACTTTACGGCCTAAAAACTCTTTACCTTTATACTGTCCGTACAAGTCCCAAAATGCGACTTGATCATTTGCCTTTATAAGTCCTATTTTTTGGGTTGCAACTGACTTGCACGACCCCGTAGTACCCGCATACAGTGCATGAGTGATGTCTATTGCATCATTTGGGTTGATAGGTGATAAAGCCATGATTAAGCCGCCTTTGTTTGTTCTGGCGCGGTTTCTGGCTGCTGTTGTTCACTATTTTGCGCTTTTTGTTCATCAGTTGCGGTGGTTTCGTCTGTATTAACTACTTTTTCTTTATCCATTGCCTTAAGTTTCTTTATTTGACTCACTGAACCATAAGTGAGTGAGCCTACCGCAAGCGCTGCCATTACCTCGGCTTCATAATCGCCCATCATAGAGACTAACGAGCCGCTATATTTTTGTATGGCTGGGGCTACGGCTTTAATCGTTTCTTGTTTTTCAACGGGATTAATTGAAAACTTATGATGCCCGAACCTCTTAAACATAAACTCTAAGCTGCCTAAAAATTTGGTAGCAGCAAACAAAGAACCCTCTTCACTTTTGAGCTCTTTTACCAGTTCGGCTTGTTGTGCTTCTTTTTGCTCCTGAGTGAGTGGCTTTGCATCTTCAACCCCTGCGGCTTTTGGATCAAAGTCACCATCATCTAACCCCAACGCTTTTGCCATGGCTTGAACTTCATCTTCACGGTTTATTTCATCTTCAATAGATGGCTTAAACTCTTCGTTTAATGCGGCTTGCTCGGCTTGTTGTTCTATGCTTTTGTCTGTCATGATTTACCCTATTAAATTGCTAGTAATGCACCTAAGCCCGCGCCGATAATGGCAAACAGGCCAATACGCTTGGCATTTTCAGGCTTTGCCTGCTCTACTGGATCAGCTGTTTCGGTTTGAGCCTTTGTTTTAGCGGTTTCTATCGGCTTAACTGATTCGCTTGTTTCGGCTAATTTATCGGTTAACGGTTCGGCTTGCTTTTCGCTCGATACCGCATGTTTAGCGGCTTCTATCGGTTTAAGCGGTTCGATTGAGTGGTAAACCAAACCGCACTCCAAATTTATATCTTTAGTTTGACCTGCTGCGACTTGTTCATCTGGCACAAAATCCGCTGTTTTTTCTTCGAAAATTTTCACAGGTAATTCGCCTGGTAAGTCACAGGTTTTTTGCAAGGCTTCAATATTTGGCTGCATGTTATCGAGTATTTTTTGTTGATATTCTTTCCCTGCACATTGGTCGGTACCGCATTCCTCACAAATTAAGTAACGGGTGTTTTTACGCTTACCTTTTGGCTGGTGAACACTGGCAACCGAACCACAATGATGCAAATAAACACCTAATATCGGATTTCTACTGGTTCGTAGCGGATGCGTACCACCATCGGGTGCCGGTACTGTTTTAATTGGTAGTTTCATTGTTATTCCAAAAATATGAGTTTAAATAATCCCACAACGGCTAGCAGCATAAGAAGAGCAAGGCAGACGGCAATAGCAACAAGTGAATAACTTAAAACTTCAATCACTTGTTAACTCAATGAGTTTCTTTAATTCTTCAAGTTCTTTAATGGCCTGTTGGCTCTCTTGTTTCAGTTCCCCGCATAGTGCGACCATCATTTTTAATAAAACTAAGGTTTCATCCCCTAAATTTACCGCCGCTGTTTTGGCTTGGAGCATACTTGCGCGCTTAGTTACCAGCGCGGCCACTTCAACTTTATTAATTTGTGCGTTAATGTTTTTCATTGGTAACCCTTTCAAACGTTTCTGTTAATGTTGATGTTGTTTTTTCATAGGCGGCACAAGCAACAATGCGCTTTTTGCCATCAATAAACTTTTCTACCTGACCATTGTTAATGCAGTCTTGGGCTAACTCTCTATATGACACTTCACTAGCCGCTAAATAATAAAGCCAAGCAATAACCCCCAAACACAAAGTAGTTTTTAAAATATTAAAAAAGTCAGCGTTTAACTTTTTCTGTAGCTCGTCAATTTTCTCTAACACCTGCTCACCTTTTAATTAAATCGGCCTGAAAACCGCAAAAAACGAAATTTGTGGATAAGTGGACAGAATCCGCTGCGCGTATTACTGACACACTTACCGCACAATACAATCAGCCGTGGATATGTGGACAAAACCCCCTGCGGGGCTTGTTGACGCACATACCGCACCGCCCAATAAGTTTTCTTTTAATTTTTAATAAAATTGCTTGGCCTTTTTTGCGCCTAGCGGCGGGCCAAATGCTGGCCCCTGCGGGGCTATTCTCCTCACTTACGCCCATGGGGTTGTATGGGCCGCAATAAAGAGCCATTGCGACCCAGAATAATGTTGGCCCCTGCGGGGCTTTTCTCTGGGTTATGATGCGCGCCCTTAAAGGGCTGGGAACTGTTACTACTTGCTGCCCCTCGCTGCGCTTCGGGTGCAGCAAGCCCCTTGTAAACCGCTATAAGATTAACCGAACTCAATCGGTACTTATGCTAATTACAATAGAGGCGCCACACCCAAAGTCGCATTGAGGGGCTTATCAAAGAACATTAACCAATGTGCTTTGGTAAGCCTTACTTCGGATGGCGGTTTGCTTAGGCAAGCTTACCGCAAGAGTGACTTAAAAGAGCTTTCAACCTACGCCCCCCTTATGCCCCTGCTCACTCTCATAACGTTGGCCGTGTTCCTAACGGTTATAGGCGGGAAGGTGCGAACCTCCAATTACCCCAGTTGGGCGCTTATCCTAGCCAGTAATGTTATCGCTTCGTACAGGTTGAGCTTTCGGCATTGTTCCCGTGATAGCTCAATTGGGATACTCAACCCCCACGATTTTGGTACGCACAAACCACAAAACTCTATGATCCAATTTGTGCACAACCCCCAAAACCATTTATTTAACGAGTGTATTTTTAGGTAAAGCCACCGTAATAGCCTTAACTAAAAACACAAAAACCAGCACAAGGCTGGTTAATTTATTAGGTTTTGGGCTTTAGCCACTGCTTTGAATTTCTCAAACTCTTGCGGTAGCACTTGGCAAGAACCGCAATACTCACCTTTGCTAATAAAATAAATAAGCTCACATTCATCGTTAAAAAATAACGAATCAAAGAATACAGCCATGCCATTGTCTGTGCTGGCTATTTTAGTTTGAAGAGAAACCCTAATACTTGCACCCAGTGCATTTTTTAAATCTATTCTTTTTAATTTTTCTAGCATGATTAATTCCCTAAACTTGGCAGTTAACTTTTTTATTTTGTTCATGCTTGGTTTGGGTTGCGGCGGTTATTGTATTGCGCAATAACCGCCGCATGCTGCCAAGCATAGTGCAAAACAGTCGAATGACTGATTCGGGAGAATGATAGCCACAAGATGTGGAATAGTCCATACCCTGTGGCCTAGTGCACAATGTGTTAACTAGCACTATAATCTAGAAACCGACACGCCAAGACGGATGCAAAACATATGAAAATAACCACTTCGCTAGAACTTCTAGACTGGTTCAGAGATACCGCAGATATTGATTCAGACTATATGGTTTGGAAATTGACAGGCATATCAAAACAGACACTTAGCAGCATCAGAACTGGTGAACGTGAATTTGCAGAACATATCTCATTACAGTTACTTTTAATTGCAGACCACCCAGAACCCTTGAAAACATTGGCTTTGATAGAGGCAAATAAGGCAGAAAAGAAGGGAAAGCCTGAGATAGCTAAATTATGGCGCAAAAGCGCGGCTTAGATGAGTTTTACCCCCGTCATAATGTCGTTACTAAAAAAGGTAAATGCAAGGCTGGCGTGCCCTGCGATTGGGTTGGGTTCTTACGATTTATATTATGTTAAATAAGATAAGAGTGTACTTTATCAAACCAACTATCGGCAATTAGGTCACTTATAAACACGGTATTTTAGCCCTTTTATCGCTTAATATTTATATTCAATAAAATGCTCTACTTTATTAAATATAAAAACTCTGTAATGACATTTTAATTAACCAAACTATTTAGCTCATCAATTAATTGCTTAAGCTGTTTAGTTTCGTCGTTTAGCTTTTGCTGATACTTTTCAACTTTGCCATGCTTACCTTGGCGCTTAGCTTTTTTAAGATCGATTTTATATTCTTCAATTTCTGAATTTGTATCATCTATTTTTTGTTGTAACTCTGCTTTTAATCCATCATTGGTACAATATGCGTTTATGTTATTAAGTGCTTTATTAAGACCTGCAACTTTGTGTGAATTACCTTGGTGTTTTGAAGCTAATAACTCGAGGTTAACTTCACAGGCTTTTTCGCACATCCCGTTAAATCTGCACAATCATCTTTGGCCAATACGACTGTTGAACCGGCTAATAAAAAACTTATTGTAATACCTTTAATAATTGTCATTTTATAATTTTTATTATCTCGCATTGTTCATTACTCCTACTTAATTAGTCGTTAGCGGCAAAATACAGATAACAGCCCTTGCAGCTCTTCATTTATAACATGTTGTTTTACAACATCTTGCATAGGAGTATCTGAAACTGTGTTATTTAAAATACCCACCATTTTAGCGCTGTCTCCAGCACATAAAACCTTAACACTGTGTACGCCTAATCTTATTGCTAGCATACGATCCGCAGCCGATGGGTTTCCGCCGCGCTGTAAGTGCCCTAGCTTGGTTACACGTAAATCTATACTTGGATTTACGGCAGTTATTTTTTCACATACATATTCAACACCATTTTCATCGCCCTCAGATACCACCACGATAAATGCGTGTTCGCTATGATAATCGCTAATCTTTAGCAATAAATCATCGATATCTTTGTCATTTTCAGGGATCAATACTGAATCGGCACCAGAGGTTAAACCGGCATAAGTGCCAATATATCCGGAGTCACGCCCCATAACTTCTATAATAAACACCCTATTATGAGATTCTGCTGTATCTCTAATATTATCAATACATTGCATTGATGTATTTACTGCTGTATCAAATCCTAAGGTGTAGTCTGTGCCTGCAATATCGTTATCTATGGTGCCGGGAATGCCAATATAAGGGATATTGGTTATGTGTGATAACCATAAACAGCCTCTAAAAGAGCCATCGCCACCTATGACAATTAAGGCATCAATATTATTATGTTCAATTGTAGCTAAAGCTTGCTGTCTACCTGCCTCCGTTCTAAATCTTTCACTGCGTGCGGTTTTTAAAACGGTACCACCCAAGTGCATACTCTGTTGCAGGTTTTTACAATCAAGTGTCACTAAATCATTATCAATTAAACCCTCATATCCTTTTCGAACTCCTGACACTTTTATGCCTTGTTGTTGAGCGGTTTTTACGATGGCAAATAAAGCGGTGTTCATTCCCGGAGCATCACCTCCAGAGGTAAGCACGGCAATATGATGAATTGGTTGCATCGGTTCACGTCCTTAAAGCAAGCTATACATTAAAATGATAATAGCTGTTTATTGTTAGGCAGTGTTAACTAAGTGCAGTTAAGTTGATCTAGTTATGCGTTATTAAAAAATATTTTTCATAACAATAGAGGGAAGTATTTATATTGGCATGCTAACTTGCTATCAACATGCCGTGGTTAACTATTAATGTAGAGCAGCAGTAAACGGTATATTTTTACAAATTTCTGCTTCTATTATTAATAACTCTTCTAAACGATCATCAACTTCTTGTTTATCAAAGTATTCGTAAGCAAGTTCAACAAATAGATTTTTATGTTTTTCTTCAGACTTGGCTATCGCAACATAAAAATCTTTTTCTTTTCCTTCAGGTAAAGCTTCAGCAACTAAAGAAAAACGTTCGTGTCCCCTCGCCTCAATTACACCGCCAACAAGTAGCCTGTCCATTAAAAAACCATCGCGACCATGTCTAAAGTGTGCGCGAATTTGTTTAATGTAAGGGTCTTTTTTATCGTCACCTAAATTAGTATCACGCTCAATGAGTAATTTCAGCACTTGCTTGAAATGAATTAACTCTTCTAAGGCTAAGTCAGTCATGGCTTTAACTAATTTACGCTTATCAGGGTAATGTGAAAGCATAGACATAGCCATGCCCGATGCTTTTTTTTCAGCAGCAGCGTGGTCTTGTAAAAAAGTTTCAAAGTCGTCTAAAACAACTTCGGTCCATTCAAATGGCGTGTGGTATTTTAATTCAAACATATGGATACAACTTATAAAATAATGCGTGGATTTTAGCGTATTTAAAAATAAAAATCTTTGCTCGCGGTTTAAATTTGTCTCTCATAAGGTAAAAATTTATCTATCCGCCCTTTCGCTGTCGATTCAATTTTTAATGGATGTTTTATATCATTCCACGCGGTGACCTTACCCCCCATATTCATTTTTTCAAAACCATTTAACTCAGAGGTAATATTTAAAAAATCACAAAGCTGACTAAAACTGTTAGGGTTGGCAATATCTATCGCTAAAAAATCATCTTCTCGATTACTAAAATAAGCCTTAGCATTATTAATGTGTACGTTATAACAATCAGTTAAATACTGATCGTTATTTATATTATCTAGTGAAAAGTCTTTAAATGTATTTAAATAACAGCGCTTTAAATGAATATTAAAGCCACCATCTGCACGGGTTAAATTAGTGTGCATTCGCTGTAAAAGCTGTCTTATTGATGGTATCCATGCAGTAAGCTCTCGCTCTAAATATATAAATTTTGCGCCAGGATAGTATTTATCTAATACTTTAAAATCGTTAAATATGGGGGTGTCTGCAATTGCGACCGCATTATCAAAACAGGCGGTAGTGTATGCAGTATGAGCAGCAGGTATACCCAAATGTAAAAATGCATTACATACACTGGTGGTACCGGTTCGCGGTAAGCCAATAATAAATATTTTTTGTTTCATGGGGTTTTACATGTCTTTTTCTGAAAACCAAAGTGAAGTATTCTCAAGTGGTGTTAGTAAGGGTAAGTTTTTGTTTTCTAATCTAATAATAATCTTATTTTTGATATCTGCGTGCTCAATGGCACTGCGATAATACGCATTAAATAAGCGGTCAAACTCACCGTTATTACGCATAATTGCGAGCCCTTTTTCAACAGCTTGTGCAATTTCTGGGTTGTCTTTGCTAAAAAAGAAGTAAATGGCGGTTGGATATTGCAACATTAAATGTGGTACTACGGTTAAGTTTTCACCAGCATCATCTTTAAACGTATTTAGCTCCATTTTAACCTCAAGCAACGAACGAGGAAATACATCGCCCCTGCCTTTAATTAACATATTAAACAAAGAGCTGTATTCAATTGATGTTACTACAGGTAAACCGCTATCTAATAATATTTGTGTATCAGGCCAATCATGTCCCTGTATAAAATGTACTTGTTTGAAATCGCTCAGACTATTCATGCTTGAAAAACTATTGAGCTTATTTTGTGTGGTTACCAATAAGCGCCACCCGTATAAACCTTTAAAAATAGGCACTCTTACGGGCAATAGCTCTTTTTCTCGCTGCTGTGAAGTCATGGTCCATGCAACGTTGACTTCATCATTATGTATAATTTGTTTTAATGAGCGGCTTTGAGGCATAGAAATACTCGATGCTTTTAATGTATATTTTGCGCCGCTGTATTGTAAGGCCGTTCTCAATAAAACTAACGGATAAAGAACTTCATCTTCACCAACTCGCATCGTTTTTGGATAAACATAATTTAAACAATCAATACTTTGATTGCTATTGTCATTTTCTATTGCCCATACAAATGACGCCAACGAAGTGGCAAAACATAAGCTTATAAAAACAATAGCGAATCGCATCTTTATTTATCGACTTAACAATAAAATTAAGGAACTTACAAAAAGAATAGCAAAAGTCATCATCATACTTAATACACGTGCTTTTAGATTGTTAGTACTAATAGCTGAGCCATGAAGTGCACGGCTTATAAATAGCAAACCGCCAAGTGCATGCATATAATGACTTGCTAAGCCTTGATACTCTAATAAGAACAGTAAAATTAGGCTAATTGGTACATACTCAATAAAATTCCCATGAGCTCGAGTTGCACGTTCAAGCTCAGGATGACTCCCATTACCAAGTGAAATGCCTTCAGACTTGCGTATTTTTACAACATTAATACTCAGGTAAATATAATATAGTGCCAGTAAAGCAGCATAACTCGATATAATCACAGTATTTTTCCATTTAATTTTTAAGCAATAATAACACATAACTTAAGCTGTAAAATCACTTACTTTAGTATCAAATATGCTAGAGTGATTTATAGATTGGTATCGTAATAAGTAAGGATAATATGTATTTAAGAACAAAAATAACCAATAGCTACCGCGAAATAATTAACAGTATTGGGTTTTATCCCTCATTATTATCTGTTGCTTTTTTATTTTTTGCCGTACTGACAATGTCAGTCGAGTACTTAGCCCCCATCGAAAAACTTAAATCACTAATTTCATTTATATTAGTTGATAGCGCAGAAAACGCACGTACCATTTTAAGCACCCTCGCTGGCAGCATTATTTCGTTAACCGTATTTAGTTTTTCTATGGTGATGGTGGTATTAAATTCAGCCAGTGCTAGCTTATCCCCCCGAGTTGTTCCTGGGCTCATTACCCGTAAATCACACCAAATGGTATTAGGGTTTTATTTGGGTAGTATTATTTATTCAATAATAATGCTGATAAATATCAACAAACTCGATAATGGTAATACCGCGATTCCCTCACTTGGCGTATTGTTTGCGCTTGTTTTTGGGTTAATATCTTTAGGATTATTTGTATTTTTTATTCATTCTATTTCAAAAGCAATACAAGTAGATAACGTATTAAATGGCTTGTTTAGGCAAACAAAAAAAGAAATTCAAGACATTATCAATATGCAAGACGAAAACCCCGTTGATAACTTTCCCGAGTTTTCAAACTGGCATTCAATAAACAGTACAACCGAGGGTTACTACAAAGGGGTTCATTCTAATAAATTATGTGCCCTACTAGCAGATGAAAATATTGAGCTGTTTATTACGGTTAAGCAAGGTTATTTTACAGTTAAAGGTTACCCGTTTTTAAAGTGTAATAAGGACATATCTGAGAACGAAGAGTTAATTGAGAAAATTTTAGACTGTTTTATTTTTTATATAGAAGAATACATTAGCGACCATTACCGCTATGGGTTAACACAAATATCAGAAATTGCCGTAAAAGCTATGAGCCCAGGAATAAACGATCCGGGTACTGCCGTTAAATCTATTGATATGCTCAGTATATTATTAATAGAACGACTAAAGATTAATGCAATAAATTATTCATGCTATCAAAAAGATGAGCAACCATTGTTGTACTTTCATGAAACCAGTTTTGATGAACTGCTTCATGATAACTTCACCCCTTTACGCAATTATGCAAAAGCCGATGCCTATGTAATGACTAACGTTATTGAAGCATTTAAAAATATTTTATTTATTGCTAATGAGAATGTGGATGCACGAAACAGTGTGTTTAATTATTTAAATGCCATTGTTGATGATATTAATCAGCACATAGTTAACGAATACGATCGTCAAGAGATTAGTAATATGCTGTATGCCATTGTGCGTATTAGTGAATCACAAGGAAAGCAGTTGGTGGCACGATTTGAGCGCCACCCATCTATAAGCGCTTAATCAATATAATAAATTGCGTAACTTGATGCGCTTATTGTAATTTCACCAGCATGATATGCATCGGGTACATAGTTACTCGGTGCACCATCAGCCATCATTACTTTTTCACTGCGCATGTAAGGTACTGATGGCATATCAAGCGGACTTAAAGACGCACTATATAAGCCTTTCAATTCAACATCAAAATCAGCACTTAACTCTTTTGCCGCTGCTTTAGCTTGTTTAATAGCTAATTTTTGTGCTTTTTTGTGCAGCTCATCATAGTTGCTCGCTAAAAACTGCGTTTGTCTAATTTCATTAATACCATTATTAACTAAACTTTGTAAAAGCTCAGGGTATTTATTAATCGCTGAGAGTTTAATTGTAAGCGTTCTGGATACTTTAAACCCGGTAAACTCTTGCTTACCTGTTTCGCGGTTATATTGATTATCACGATAGATTGAGATTTGACCAGCATTAATATCTGCATCAGCTACGCCTAGTTTTTTTACTAAACTAATTGCACTGGCCATCGTAGTATCAGTTTGTTTTTTTGCGGCAATTAAGTTTTTATCTATTTCCGTAATACCCACTGTTAATAAAACATGATCTGGCATAGTCGTTACCGAAGCTTCACCTTTTACATAGATATGAGGCTCTTCAGGGGCATTAGTTGCATAGGCTGACGTGCTTAGCAAAGCAGCCGTTAAAATCGAAAGTGTTTTCATAGTTCTATCCTTTTAAATTGATTGCCTTAGTTAACACCTTATGTGGTTAATTGCAGATGAACAAGCATAAAAAAACAGGCAAAAGCCTGTTTTTTAGTAATGAAGCATTAAATGCTGCAACGCTTGTAGTTACGATACTTCGGTAACCAGTAGTTTCTGTCGATGGCTGCCCACAGAGCATCATCTGAAATCTCAAGAGCAACGCCCTCTTCAATTGCTTTTTTAGCGACGGCAAATGCAATGCGTTTACTAAGCGTTTCAATTTCTGTTAACGCAGGTAGTAAGCTACCTTTGCCCGTATTAGCTAATGGTGATGACTCTGCCAACATTTCACTCGACATAATTAGCATTGCATCGGTAATACGCGTTGCTTTAGCAGCAATTACACCTAAGCCAATACCTGGGAAAATGTAGCTGTTATTACATTGAGGAATTGGGTAAGTAACGCCGTTATAAACAACAGGCTCAAATGGGCTACCTGTAGCTACAATCGCTTTACCATCAGTCCATTTAATAACATCTTCTGGGTAAGCTTCTACCTGTTTAGATGGATTACTTAACGGGAAAATAATAGGTGCTTCACAGTTTGCGTGCATAGCGCGAATAACTTGCTCAGTGAATAAGCCCGGTTGACCTGATACACCAATTAAAATATCTGGTTCTGCACAGTGCATTACATCTAATAATGACGCGTATTCGCCGCTGTAAGTCCAATCGGCTAGGCAGCTCGTTGGTTGCGCTAACATTTGTTGGAAGTCGCGTAAGCCTTCCATGCCATCAGTTAATAAACCAAAACGGTCAACCATAAATACTTGGCTGCGAGCTTGTGCTTCACTGATACCTTCGGCCACCATAGTGCTAACAATTTGTTCAGCAATACCACAGCCTGCAGATCCTGCGCCTACAAACACAACTTTTTGAGTCGATAGTTTAGCGCCTTTAACACGACAAGCTGCTAATAAAGACCCCACAGTAACCGATGCAGTACCTTGAATGTCATCATTAAAGCTACAAATTTCATTACGGTAACGCTTTAATAATGGCATAGCATTTGGTTGTGCAAAGTCTTCAAATTGCAGTAACACGCTTGGCCAACGACGCTTAACCGCTTTAATGAATAAATCTAAAAACTCATCGTACTCATCTTGCGCAATACGCTTATGGCGTGCACCCATGTACATTGGGTCGTTTAATAGTTTTTCGTTATTCGTGCCTACATCAAGCATAACCGGTAATGTATACGCTGGGCTAATACCACCACAGGCGGTATATAAAGAGAGCTTACCAATTGGAATACCCATACCGCCAATACCTTGGTCACCTAAACCTAAAATACGTTCGCCATCAGTAACCACGATAACTTTAACTTTACCTTTAGTGGCATTACGTAAAATATCGTCGATTTGGAAACGATCTTCATAGGAAATAAACAAACCACGTGCACTGCGGTAAATATCAGAAAATTTTTCACAGGCATCACCCACAGTTGGGGTGTAAATAATAGGCATCATTTCTTCAATATGATCACGCACTAAACGATAGTAAAGCGTTTCGTTATTGTCTTGAATAGCGCGTAAATAAATGTGCTTATTTAAATTGTCATTAAAACTTGAGTATTGTTGGTAACAACGCTCAACTTGTTCTTCTATTGTTTCGTAACGAGGAGGAAGTAAACCTGCAAGATTAAAGTTTTCACGTTCTTTTTGGCTAAAAGCACTTCCTTTATTCAATAATGGGGTTTCAATTAGGCCTGGGCCAGAATAAGGAATATAAAGATAATTAGGATCGGTATTTGTAGTCATATTTCCAAGCTTTACTGAATCTTAAATAATGATCTGCCATTATCATTGTTAAAGGCTAAATTGCAATGACATTTAAGCTTGTCAGACCATTGAAAATGTTCAAATACAAGCGCTACTTTAGTATAAAGCCTCTCATATTTGGTGAATATGTTAGCTGCCGATTGTGGATTTAAAAATTAAACGCACATTAAACAAACGATTTATTTTTTAATGGTAACAACACTGACGGCTATTTTTAGGTTTGCTAATTTTTTACGTTAGTTAACATGCTATTTTCACTCAAATAGTTATTAACTATTAATCTGTTATATTTAAAACAGCAGGCAGCAAACCTGCTGTTTATTATACATGGTTTAAAATTTAAATGAGGCTTTATTATTACTTAAATCAGATAACGCCATCCCTTCTCTGCGCGGATCGGCGGCGCCATACAAGCGGTTGTTTTTAACTTCTACCGCATGCAGCCCTGAGTTTAAGTCAATAACACGTACATCATGGCCGCGCTTTTTAAGCTTAGGTACAAGCGCTTCAAGTTCAGTGCCTTTTTCAAGGCTAGTATAATCATTACGATTAGTTGTACGCGGTAAATTAATGGCTTGTTGTGCATTTAAATCCCAATCTAAAACGCCAATAACAACTTGCGCTACATAATCAATAATACGACTCCCACCAGGAGAGCCCACCACTAAACGTAAGCTGCCATCTTGGTTAAATACCATCACCGGTGACATTGAGCTACGCGGGCGTTTATGCGCTTCGACCCTATTGGCCACTAATTTGCCATTTTTACGTGGCGAAAGTGAAAAATCAGTCAACTGATTATTTAAAATATAACCATTTACCATCACTGTTGAGCCAAACGCCATTTCAATAGAGCTGGTCATTGAAACAGCATTGCCTTTGCTATCCACAATTGATACATGCGAGGTAGAGGGCAATTCAAAAGAATCATCATTTGCATAGCTTAAGTAATCAACAGGGTTGCCTGGCAATGCTTTTTGATCTTTTTCAGTAATTAATTTTGCGCGGGTGGCAATATAGTCTTTATTTAATAACTCTTGAGTAGGTACTTGGGTAAAGTCAGGATCGCCAATGTATTTATTACGATCGGCAAACGCAATACGTGACGCTTGGCTAAAGTAATGAATTGCCTCTGCGCTATTGGCTTTAATGTTTGCCATGTTTTTGTGTTCAAGCAAGCCTAAAATTTGTAGTACTGAGATACCGCCACTACTTGGCGGCGCCATAGAGCAAACATTATAAACTCGGTATTTTATACAAACGGGTGCACGCTCTTTACTGCTGTAATTAGCAAGATCTTGCTCAGATAATTTACCAGGCGCAATTTTTGACTGCTGTACTGCTTTTACCATAGCTTTGGCATTATCGCCTTTATAAAACGCATCTATCCCTTTTGAAGCAATGTCTTTATATAAATTAGCTAATGGCTGATTTTTTTTAATACTGCCGACTTCAATTACTTTGCCATTAGGAAAAAAATACTCATTAATCACCGGCATACTCATTACGCCTGGGTTTAATTGTCTAACCAGTAAACCATGTAACCGAGGCGATACTTCAAACCCTTGTTCAGCAAGTTTAATCGCAGGTTCAAATAAGCTAGCCCAAGGTAAAGAACCGTACTGTTTATGGGCGCTGGCAAATGCATGTAAAATACCGGGTACGCCTACAGAGCGTCCACCTACAACCGCTTCAATCCATTTTACTGCGTTGCCGTGTTTATTTAAAAACAGGTTTTCATCGGCATTACTCGGCGCGGTTTCACGGCCATCAAAGCTGGTGAGTTTATTATTCGCTTTATTGTAATACATCATAAAGGTACCACCGCCAATACCTGATGATTGCGGCTCAACTAATGTAAGTACTAATTGGGTGGCAATAGCGGCATCAACCGCACTGCCGCCTTGCGCTAAAATGGCTTTACCAGCTTGTGAAGCATACGGGTTAGCGGCGGCTACCATGTACTTATCGCCAGCCACTAATTTCTTATGTACAACACCTGTGGCCGCTTCAGGTTCACGTGTTTCAATTGTGCTAGCGTTTTGTGCAAACAAAGGAAAAGACAAGGCACTTAGAGTCAGTGCGAATAAACAGTTGAGCTTAAAATTCATAATCACTTAATAAACTTAAATTGCATGGAAGATAATTGGCATCTTAAAGTTAAACAGGCACAATATGCAAAAATAAATATAAAAATGATCGCTAAATGCTTAATTTACCTCTTCAGCCGCGCTATGTTTTCCCTCCCTTATGTTTAATTGTATTAAGTACTTTCTTAGCATGGCTGGGTATAAACAACGAACTTGAATTTAATCGTCAACTGATTGAACAAGGCCAACTGTGGCGTTTGTTTACCAGCCAATTTGTACATGCCAATTGGGCGCACTTAGGGCTGAATTGTGCCGGTATCGCGCTTATTTGGTTATTGCATGGTGAGTACACATCCCCAAGCAGATATAGTTTTAATATTGCCACATTGGCAATTTGGTGTGGCTTAGGTGTTTTTTGGTTTTGCCCCACAATTACAATTTACACAGGGCTTAGTGCAGTTTTGCATGGCGTGATCATTTGGGGAGCCATAAAAGATGCCACTGTTGGACTTAAATCGGGTTATGTGTTGTTTATTGGTGTGTGGGTAAAGCTAATCGCTGAACAAATAAATGGCCCTAGTGCTGATATTGGCGCATTGATCAACTCAACGGTGGCTGTTGATGCACATTTAATTGGCGCGATTGGCGGCGCATTGTTGGGCGTTCCTTTAATTATTAAATTCATCAGCAAAAATAAAGAATAAAAAAACGCCACATTGTGGCGTTTTTTATCAACTTACCGCTATTTATAGTGTTTCTTTAAACAGCTTATAAATTCGACGGTATTCATCTAACCAGCTCGAAGGCTGCACAAAACCATGCGGCTCTACTGGAAAGATTGCTGTTTCAAAGTTTTCTTTCTCAAGCTCGATTAAACGTTGTACTAAACGCACTGAATCTTGAAAAAACACATTATCATCAACCATTGGCGCATTTATTAATAAATGCTTTTTAAGCCCTTCTGCATAGTAAATAGGTGAACTACGTTCATAAGCAATTGGGTCAACATCTGGGTGATTCAAAATGTTAGCAGTATAGCCTGTATTATAATGTGCCCAATCAGTCACAGGGCGAAGCGCAGCACCTGATTGAAACAAATCTGGCGCAGTAAATAACGCCATAAAGGTCATAAATCCGCCGTATGAACCACCGTAAGTACCAACCGCTTGAGTATCAACGTTGGCATTTTCAGCCATCCATTTTACGCCATCTGCTAAATCTTGTGTTTCAGGTGTTCCCATTTGACGGTAAATAGCAGTACGCCAATCACGGCCATAACCTTTAGAAGCACGGTAATCCATATCCATCACTACATAACCTTCATCGGCAAGTAATGAATGGAACATAAATTCGCGAAAGTAACCAGACCAACCCATGTGTGAATTTTGCAGGTAACCGGCACCATGGTTAAAAATAACCGCTTTACGGTTTTTACCTGTTTCACCTTCTTGGTAATCAGCTGGGTAATAAACTTTGGCGTATATTGGCTGATCTGTATTGCTTGAAGGCACAGCAACAATTTTAGGCGCCGTTAGTTTTTTAGCTAAGAACGCGTCAGATACCGTGTTAGTTAAACGAGTTGCGGTTGTGTTTGCTTTAGCCTCAGCTACATAAAGTTCAGTCGGCATGGTAATTTTAGAGTGTTTTAATAATAACTTAGACTGATCAGGGCTTAAGGTGTAATCTGTCATGCCATTTAAGTCTGTTACTTGCTCGCTATCACCTGTTTGTGGGTTTACACGGTAAATTTCGTAAAGACCTGGATGCTCAACATTCGCTTTATAATAGATAGCACTATTGTCATCAGCGAGGGTTAAATTAGATACTTCAAATTTACCCATGGTAAGCGCAGTCGCTTTACCATCAAGTGGCTTTTTATAAAGCTGACTATAGCCCGACTCTTCTGATAAATAATACAGAGTATTGGAATCATTTAACCAACCAAAGTCGTTAAACGCATAAGCAATCCATGCGTCGTCATGTAGTCGATGTTGAGAGACAAGTTTGTTATTTTCAAAATCTACAGTGGCTAACCAACGATCTTTGTTATCCCATGCTTCAAGCATAATCGCTACTTGGCTACCATCATCGTTCCAGCTGATGGGTGATTGATTCCAACCCCAGTCTGAAATAACGTTAATACCACGAGGTTGTTTTTTAGATTTATAGGTTTTACCGTCACGGGCGAAGTTTTCTTTTTTAACCTCAGCAAGTACATCTTCATCAAAACCAGGTAAGGTGTTAAACCCTAATGTGGTTTGGCTTTGATCTGCAAGGTTAATATAAACAAGCTCTGAGGTTTGCTCTTTAGAATCAGCTACGCGACGGCGAACTTTTTTAGGCTCTATCGTCGCATCATCAGTGATGTAATTAGGCATAATATCGCCTTCACCACGCCATGAGCTTTTTTCTTGTACTACTACAATTAATGCATCGCCATTTGGAGAAAGCTCGGCTTCATCAACCGTGTTGCCATCACCTAAATAATAATGGGTGTTAGCAATTGAGCTATTACTCGCTTTTACTTGCTCTTTGCGCGCATGCTTGTCTTGTTTATTTTTATGCTGTAGTGCAATGTAATCAATCAGCTTATGTTGCTCTTTGGCGATATAAGTTGATGGTTCTTTTACGCCTTGTGGTTTATCAGCCAGTTTTAAGTTGGCAATTTCACGGGTTAAACCTGTGGTTAAATCTACTTTAAAAAAGATATTACCCTGACGATACGCTAAGTTACCGTCGTTTAAAAATTGTGGTTTTGACTCTGTCGCAGAGCTTTGCGTAATTTGTTTAATTGCGCCTGATTTTACGTTTTTGATAAATACGTTACCCTCAAACACATAAGCTTGAAGTGACTTATCGTTTGAAAAAACAGCTTTACTTGAACCAACACTGTGTAATTTTTCTAGTGCCACTTGCTCTGCTGTTTGTGAGTTTACAGCTTGAGCGAATAAATCTCTTAGCTCACTACCTTGCTGCTTACGCGAGTAAATGATGGTACTTGAATCTGCACTCCAAAAAGCGCTTTGCGGTTGGCGTCCAATCCAATCAGGGTGAGCCATGGCTTGTTCAAGGGTAATTTTTGAATCGCCCAAATCTGCGGGCGTGTTAACAACACTAGCAACGGTGGTATTTGTTTGAATAGATGAGTCAGTAGAAGTTGTAGCGGTTGCGGTACAACCCGCTAACATAACACTTGATGCAACAGCGATTGCAACAAGTGTTTTAGAAGATGAGAATTTAAAAATCATAGTGCTTCTTGACGGTTATTATAATTAACCATATTTAAGCAGAAGCACCTTTATAAATGCAATTATTTAAGACAAACAACGCTGATATTGGGGTGAGTAACCCGTTTATTCAACCGTTAAATCAAGCCAGACTAATCGGTGGTCGCTTGATGCATTTCTATCTTTAATTAAACGATATAATTCGCTTTGTTTTTTCGGCCAAAAAACTCCACCACCTTTTATGGTTAAGCCATAATTTGAAGGGAGTACGTAATCAACGCGTGCTTGCCAATTAGCGGTATAGTTTTTAGCATAAGCTTGCGGGTATTGCTCTTTTGCGCCCTCACTGGTTGGAATAAAACCGGCGTTAATCAATGGGCTTTTAAGTATTTGATCTGTAGTATTAGTACGCTTTTTATTACCTTCAGGTGCGGCATTTAGATCACCTAAAATCACAAATCGCGATTTTGCTGCAAGCCCACCCTTTTTACCATTATCATCATAAAGGTAACTTTCGTTATTAACGTAATCGGCAATAAGCCTAATTTCATCATGGTTACGAATACCGTTTCTGTCTTCTTCGCCATCAAACACAGGTGGTGTTGGGTGCGACGCTAGCATATGGACTACTTTATCGTTTACTTTTACGGGTATATCCCAAAAAGATTTAGAGCTTAAACGTAAAGTATTCCACTCTTCATCGTTATACCAATTGGTATTAGTTTTTGGGTCAACCGGCATTTGTACATTAGGTAAATCTTTGTGCTTAAAGGTTTGCAGGGTTCTGATGTTGTCAAAATCAATCGGGTAGCGAGATAAAAACGCCATTGCGTAATGGCCTTCAAAAAAACCAAAGCCCTGTGCATCACCCATTACCCCAGTTTTTTTGCCGTTATTGTCTAAGTCAAACTCAGTTGCTAAGCCGGTATTAACGGGGGCAATGTAAACGTATGGGTAATCAATTGCTGCTTGATTATTTTGCCCTACATTTAAATAATGGCTTTTAAAATACTCGATACCTTGCTCTTTTGGAATGTAGTCAAACTCATTGAGTAGTACTACATCTGGGCGGACGCGCTGGATTATTTCAGCAATATTTTTAATTTGCTGGTGGTTTGAACGCAGTGCATTTACCAGTGCATCACTTTTTACTTGTTCATTTTTAGCGGTGTAATTAGTGGCATCCATACTGACATTAAAGGTTGCTACGCGTAGCGATTCAGCCAATACAGGGCTGCTAGAAAAAACAGCAAATAACACACTACTGATTGCTGTAATACTAAGATTACGTTTCATTATATGAATCCATCTATAATTAATAATAAAATTGTGCTGCTGACTATAACCCACAAAGTAATTGCCATCAAAAATGGCTTTATACCTGCTTGCTTAAGAACCGATAGTGACAAACCACTGCCAATTAAAAACAGTGTAACCACTAATAATTGCTTAGCTGCACTATTAATAAGTTCCCATGTCGATGAAAACGACGGCATATAAGTATTTATTAATGCGGCTAATAAAAAGCCCACAATAAATAAAGGAATACTTGCCTTTTCATCAGAGCGCATGAACACTCCCGCAACCGCTGTATAAGGAATGATCCACATCGCACGGGTCAATTTTACCGTAGTGGCAATACTCAGTGCCACAGCACCATAAGTAGCCGATGCCCCTACTACGCTGCTAGTATCGTGAATGGCTAATGCGGCCCACAAACCAAATTGCTGTTGGGTTAACTCAAAATAGTGCCCAATTGCGGGAAATAATAATAATCCCACGCCATTAAGTAAAAATACAATCCCCAAGGCAACAGCGACTTCGTGATCTTTAGCTTTTATAACCGGTGCCATAGCGGCAATGGCGCTGCCACCGCAAATAGCGGTACCAAATGAAATTAGCACGCCTGTATTACGATTAAGCTTAAAAACTTGGGTTAAAATCTCTCCAAACCCGATTATGGCAGTAATACTCACAATTGTTAATACTAAAGAGCTGCGTCCTACCTCAATTACTTCATTAAAATCAACAGCAAAGCCTAAGCCCACAACGGCAAGCTTAAGCATCACTTTACTGGCCTGTTGAGAAAGCTCACTAAACGGGTTGCCTAAGGTAATGGCAAATATGGCGCCTAAAACCAATGCACTTCCAGCACCTAAAAAAGGAGTCATACACAAAGCGAGTAAGAGTATAAATATTGGCTTATGCAATTTAGTGATAATCATCACTTTAAGGCTGAATAAGTTTATTTGTCAGTTTATGTACGACGGGAGCAACAAATATAACTGTAGGAAAGGCAATACAAAAGGCAAATAACCAGGCTTTAAGCCATATAGCTACAATATTTTCGACCATTCCTACATTAAAAATTGAAATAACAAACGACATAAAGCCTGACATGAAAAGTGCCATAAAAAAAGCGAACACAATAGTACGAAACTTTGGGTGGATCATTGAAAAGAAACCTTTAGAAGGTAAAGCGATAAATTGAATTCAACTTACCGCTTGATTTTTTAACTTATAATAGCGATTTGCTAGTAGCTAATACGCCTGGGTAATCCTGCTCTGGCAAGCATGATGTAAGTTCAGCTAGGCGGTTACCTAATTGCTGTAAACTCTCACCCGAAACATTAATATGCCCCATTTTACGACCGGGCTTAACGCCTTTACCATACCAGTGACTGGTTACATCCGCCGTTTTTAAAACATCAGCAGGAATATGTGCTTGGCCTAATACATTGATCATAGCAGTAGGTTGCTTAATTTGCGTATTACCCAAAGGTAACCCTGCAACAGCACGCATATGGTTTTCAAATTGCGAGCAGTGAGCACCTTGCTGAGTCCAATGTCCTGAGTTATGTACTCGAGGAGCTATTTCGTTAACTAATAACATACCCTGTACATCAAAAAACTCTATGGCCAATACACCTACATAATTAAGCTCATTTGCAATACGGGTAAATGCTGAGGTTGCTTGGCTCTCAACTAAACTATTATCTTTACCGGCTAGTGAAAGCGTTAATACACCATTGGTATGTTGGTTTTCTGTAAGTGGATAAATTGCAACGTTACCCTCTTTGTCGCGCGCGCCAATAATAGAGACTTCACGATCAAACGGGATCATTTTCTCAGCAATAATTGAATGAGGTGCATGCTCTGTACCTGAGGCAATAAAGTCAGCCATTTCAGCCCAAATAGTGTCTATTTCATCATCAGATTTTAAACGCCATTGGCCTTTGCCGTCATACCCTGCTTGGCAGGTTTTTATAACTAACGGCTTACCTAATATTTTAGCTGCTTGTTCAAGATGCGCTTTTTCAGTAATAAGTTGGTATGGTGCACAAGCTACTTCGGTTTTATCTAACAAGGCTTTTTCAAGCGAACGGTCACCACCGGTTTTTATTGCTTGTTTACCTGGATAAAACTTATTGCTATTGCAGCAAAGCGTTAATACATCATCGGGAATATGCTCAAACTCAGCGGTAATCGCATCTGCATCATTGATAGCTTGCTCAAGTGTGGTTGAATACACTTGGTTGGTTAGCGGGTGCACAATTTGTTGGCTGCCAACATCATAAGCAATCACATTTAAATTAAGCGGTGCGCCAGCAAGGCTCATCATTCGCGCAAGCTGCCCAGCACCTAAAATTAATATAGTCATTATTACTCTGCAGGATTTGGGTTAGCTAGAATAGTGTCGGTTTGCTCTTTACGAAACGCTTCAATTTTGGCGAAAATTTCAGGATTTTGACAGCCTAATATTTGTGCAGCCAATAAACCAGCATTAGCTGCACCTGGCTCACCAATAGCCAATGTGCCTACAGCAACGCCCTTAGGCATCTGGCAAATAGACAATAATGAATCAACACCATTTAATGCTTTTGACTTAACTGGAACGCCTAAAACTGGCAATGATGTAAACGCTGCAGCCATACCCGGTAAGTGAGCCGCCCCACCTGCGCCTGCAATAATTACTTTAATGCCACGCTCGCTTGCTGAACTTGCATAATCAGCAAGTAATTGAGGAGTGCGGTGAGCAGAAACCACTTTAGTTTCATAAGCAATGCCAAATTTTTCTAGCATCAGCGCAGCGTGTTCCATGGTTGGCCAATCTGATTTAGAACCCATAATAATGCCAACAGTCATAAATACTCCTCAGTAATGTATTTTAAAAATAGCGGACTTATGTCCGGTTTTATGGCGGGTATTATATACTTAAATACCGCAGTAATGCGACCAGCAGGCAATAAAAAAGCCATGTTAAACATGGCTTTTTTTAAATGCTGAAAATACTTGCTGTTATGCTTCTTTACTCGCCAAGTATTCGCTGTAGTTTCCTCTAAAGTCGATAATTTTACCGTCTTTAATTTCCCAAATACGGGTAGCAACTGATGATACAAACTGACGGTCGTGTGACACAAACATCAAAGTACCTTCATACGCTTCAAGTGCTAAGTTAAGCGCTTCTATAGATTCCATATCCATGTGGTTAGTCGGCTCATCCATTAATAAGATATTTGGTTTATGCATCATGATTTTACCAAACAGCATACGACCTTGCTCACCACCTGAGATAACTTTTACAGATTTTTTAATATCGTTTTGTGAAAACAACATACGACCTAAGAAGCTGCGAACAACTTGCTCGTCATCGCCCTCTTGCTGCCATTGTTCCATCCACTCAAATAAGTTCATGTCTTTTTCAAACTCATCGGCATGGTCTTGCGCATAATAGCCAATATTAGCATTTTCAGACCATTTAAACTCACCGCTTTTAGGCGCTAAACGCCCTGCTAAGGTGTTTAGTAGTGTTGTTTTACCGACACCATTCTCACCAATAATAGCAATGCGTTCACCTACTTCAACTAGGCCTTCTAAACCTGAAAATAAAGTTTCTTCAAAGCCTTGCGATAAGCTAGTCATTTCAAGCGCGTTACGGAATAACTGCTTTTCTTGTTCAAAACGGATAAATGGCGACTGACGTGACGAAGCTTTCACTTCATCTAATTGAATTTTATCAATACGTTTTGCACGTGAAGTTGCTTGCTTTGCTTTTGAAGCATTAGCAGAAAAGCGCGATACAAACTGTTGTAGTTCAGCTATTTGGCTTTTCTTTTTGGCGTTTTCACTCAATAAACGCTCGCGAGCTTGGGTCGCTGCAAACATATATTCATCGTAGTTACCCGGGTAAATACGTAATTCACCGTAGTCAATATCGGCCATATGCGTACATACTGAGTTTAAAAAATGACGGTCATGCGAGATGATGATCATAGTACAGTCACGTTGATTTAGAACATCTTCTAACCACTTAATTGTGTAAATGTCCAAGTTATTGGTAGGCTCATCAAGCAACATGATATCAGGCTCTGAAAACAATACTTGCGCTAATAGCACACGAAGTTTAAAACCTGGTGCGATTTCAGACATAGGACCGTAATGTTGTTCAGTAGCAATACCAACGCCCAGTAATAGCTCACCCGCTTTAGACTCAGCAGAATAGCCGTCCATTTCAGCAAACTCAGTTTCAAGGTCGGCTACCTTCATGCCATCCTCTTCACTCATCTCTGGTAGGCTATAAATACGATCGCGTTCTTGTTTTATATCCCAAAGTTCTTTGTGACCCATTATTACAGTGTCGATCACAGAGTATTCTTCGTAAGCGAACTGATCTTGATTTAGTTTAGCAACACGCTCATTAGGATCTGTGCTTACATTACCCGATGATGGTTCAAGTTCACCGCTTAGAATCTTCATAAACGTTGATTTACCACAGCCATTGGCGCCAATTAAACCATAGCGGTTTGATTCACCAAATTTAGCTGAGATATTTTCAAATAATGGTTTAGCACCAAATTGCATGGTGATGTTAGCTGTACTAATAATAGCGCTACCCTCCAAGGGAGACTGAAGTATTTAAATTGCGCGCAGTTTAAACCAAATCAGCGTTTTTTTCTATGAAAGTTTATAGCATACCCTAAAGTAAACAGTGGCTATTTTTTTGCTAAATAAGGATTGGAATAGCCACAGTGGTAGACCGTGTTAAAGTAAAAAAAGCTATGTAAAGTTCACTATTATTCTGTAAATGCGGTAAAAAAATGTTTAATAAAAAAACAATTACAGTCATTGCTAATAAATAAAATTTAACGTGCTAAAACGCTATTTGGTCGCATTTTACTTTTATTAACATTTAATACGGCTATATTAACGTTTTTTATAGTATTAGAGTTTTAGCTCTACCTATGCCGATAGTAGCAACTATGAAAAAAACTCAACACTTTCTCTCCTGCATTTAAGCCTAATGTCTTATTCCAAAATTAAATAGCAGTTTATACGGCTACAAAATAAAAACAGTATTAACTTAAAGTGAACAAGCAGCGCATTTCGTATTAATTATCGTTGATAATTTTTCACTTTTGAGCCTTTTATTGCTTTGCTAGTCTGCACGACTTCGAATTTAGTAATTATAAAAACGTCTTTTTTAGGCAAGGCACACACAATGAAAATAAAATTAGTATCGCTCGCGATTGCAGGTGTTTTAACAACACCGAGTGTTTCAGCAATCGAAGTATTTAAGGATGAAAAAAATACAGTCGCAATTGGCGGTTATATAGATGCGCGAGTAATTAATACTCAAGGTCAAAATGAAGTGGTTAATGGTGCCTCACGAATTAATTTTGATTTTAAACGCCAACTAAAGAATGGCTGGGAAGCAATGGCTTTAGTTGAATGGGGTGTAAACCCTGTTGGCAGTAGCGATATTGTATACAACAACCGTTTTGAATCGATTCAAGACGAATTTTTGTATAACCGGTTAGGCTATGCTGGTTTAAAACACGATAAATACGGCCAAATTACTATTGGTAAACAATGGGGTGCGTGGTTTGACGTAGTATATGCAACTAACTACAGCTATGTTTGGGATGGCAACGCCGCAGGTGTCTATACCTACAACAAAGACGATGGTGCTGTAAATGGTACTGGTCGTGGCGATAAAACATTGCAATACCGTAATAGTTACAGTGATTTTGATTTTAGTGTGCAAACTCAGTTAAAAAACAGCGCTTTTTATACCTGTGATGTAAGTGATATTACAGAATCACAATGCCGGGCTAATTTTGAGTCAGGCGATACTGCTGCGCAACAAGTTGAATTTAACTATACATTTGGCGGTGCAGTAACCTATAACGTGACTAATAAGCTAAAACTGACCGCGGGTATTAACCGCGGCGAGTTTGAATTAACTTATGGCGACGGAACAACCCGCTCTGTTGACGATTTAATTTATGGTGCAGGTGTTATTTGGGGCAATATTGATGCGCCAGGTTTATATGTAGCCGCTAATATCAACAAAAACGAAAACCACGACACAGATAACATTGGTCGCTTAATTGAAGATGCAATTGGTATTGAAACGTTCGTATCGTATCGTTTTGAAAACGACTTTAGACCATTTATTGCCTACAACTTGTTTGATGCAGGTGATGACTACGTAATTCAACCAAACTTTAACGCCGATCCTAATGATGTTTTTAAACGTCAGTTTGCAGTTATGGGTGTTCATTATTTAATTGATGAAAACACCCAGCTGTATCTAGAAGCACGAAAAGATTTTGGTGATTTTGAAAGTGATAATAAACAGCAGCAAGCACAAATGGAACAATCGGAAGATGACGGTATTGCTTTTGGTTTTAGATACGTTCTTTAATGGCCTGTTGAGCTTTCAAGCTTAAAATAACAAAGGTCAACAGACTAATAGGGTCTGTTGACCTTTCAAGGTTAAATTTGCAGCAGTCTGTTTGGTATTTAGGCAAGGCAGAGCCTATGTGGTGTGGTATTCCCCATAAATAGGCGATAACGCAGCATCAATGCCAAACAGGCGCTGCCCGAAGGGTTCTGCCTAGGAGCGATTTACTCTTTGTTGCTCGGTTTTTACTTAGCCCACTAGGTTACAAACCTCGCGCCGCGATTT
>NZ_PNDJ01000333.1:0-334 GCF_005887255.1 Pseudoalteromonas sp. S1609
AATCGAAGGTAATGATCTACGCTTTCCTCACCTTAATCGCTTAGAATCAGATACCGATTGGTCTCGGCGACGACTAATACCTCCGGACTACCAGTACCACCTCGGTAGCCATGAAAGTTACACTCTTCACATCCAACCGCGCGGTAAAGCGGCGGAGCATTGTCAAACGGAACGCCGAGTAATTCACATTCACGCTCATCTGCAACGTGACCTGCTTTACAGCTATTAAATAAAGTACGTACCAAGCGCTGGGATAATCCCCCTAGTACTGAAGACGATAATAAAAACGTCTCAACGCCCATATCTTCCATACGATTGATTGCGCCTGAGGCGG
>NZ_PNDJ01000334.1:0-389 GCF_005887255.1 Pseudoalteromonas sp. S1609
TTATTTCCCAGAGGCTCATGGCAGTGTAAGAGATGTGTTTGTTACTGCTGTAGGTAATGTAGCGATATTAACCGATGGCAAAAAGGCAAAGCTGAAGCTGGTAACGCCAAATTAGTCATTTATTTTAACTTTTGAAAATCAAAAAATTACTGAGTTATTTGAATTGGTTGCGCTAATTGGGGGGAATGGCCTCCCCCTTTCAATTCAATAATATCGGGATTAATGATTAATTCGCGAGAACGTATAACCATATGACGACCCGCAACAGGCTCCTGCATACCGCAAATTAATCTCATGCGTAAATCTGCTTGATGTACAGCGCTCCACCAAAGATCCCGATGTATTAGAGGATCAGTGATCTAGTCACTCGCTGAAGACAAGAGAGTCTT
>NZ_PNDJ01000335.1:0-334 GCF_005887255.1 Pseudoalteromonas sp. S1609
GTGTTGTGCTTATTGAAATGGTGCTGGTCCCTCTAAACGTTTACCTCTATCGCAGGGTAATCGCTCATAATTGCTTTTGTTCTCAACCCATATATACATTAATTATTCACTCACTCAACGACGATACATCACCTTGACTGCCAATCGATTAGTTTTATCAAACACCACAATTATTTTATTGGGGTTCGTCTTTTCAGCAGGAACTAATAAACCCACACCGCCCACGCTAATATCTTTTGCCAAACCATGGCATAGTGAAATAACAATAAAACAACGGCGTAATAACTGCACGCCTAATACGCCAAGCTGAACTGACTAAGGCTCGAAATTATCT
>NZ_PNDJ01000336.1:0-237 GCF_005887255.1 Pseudoalteromonas sp. S1609
CTCGGTCAAAATTGCGTCAGGGTGAAACTGCACGCCTTCAAGTGCAAGCTCATTATGCCTCAATCCCATTATTTCATCACGCAGCCCCGAGTGGCTTTGTGTGCATGCTGTTACGTCGAGTTCATTAGGCAATGAGGGTGCTGCAACAATTAAAGAATGGAAGCGGCACACTGTCAGCGGGTTTGGTAAACCTTTAGACATACCTTGCTGCTGGTGATAAATTGGCGCTGTTTTTCC
>NZ_PNDJ01000337.1:0-435 GCF_005887255.1 Pseudoalteromonas sp. S1609
TATATTTTTCTCGTTCATTATAACCCTCTTTAATTTGGTTATATGAATTTTGCTTATTAACGATTCATTATAACCAATTATTTATTGTTTGGTTGATAATGAACTGTGCTGATTAAAAAAATACTAAAAATGCCCATATTTTTTCCTCCTTATAAAATTAGTATAATTATAGCACGAGCTCTGATAAATATGAACATGATGAGTGATCGTTAAATTTATACTGCAATCGGATGCGATTATTGAATAAAAGATATGAGAGATTTATCTAATTTCTTTTTTCTTGTAAAAAAAGAAAGTTCTTAAAGGTTTTATAGTTTTGGTCGTAGAGCACACGGTTTAACGACTTAATTACGAAGTAAATAAGTCTAGTGTGTTAGACTTTATGAAATCTATATACGTTTATATATATTTATTATCCGATTTTTTATTAAAACG
>NZ_PNDJ01000338.1:0-294 GCF_005887255.1 Pseudoalteromonas sp. S1609
AAAAGCAGCAAAACGTTATCGTCACAGCTACTTATTTATATGTAATCGAAGAAGGCCTGCTCCCGCTATTGTACGTTTATCCAATAGTAAAAAAAGTGGCTAACAAAAAGCAAAAAAGGAGCCTAGGCTCCTTTTTTAGTACGTAATTACGATTAACGTAATAACGACTCAGATAATACTGGGCGCATTTCAAGAACACTCGCATGTGTTAGCTTAGGGGCACCCCAGATGACGTTACCGCTCACGTTGTAGTTATTACCGCCAGCAAAATCATCAAGCATGCCGCCCCATGCT
>NZ_PNDJ01000339.1:0-210 GCF_005887255.1 Pseudoalteromonas sp. S1609
ACTATTTTACTGGATGAAATTACTGACCTGCCAATGGATTTACAAGCTAAATTACTGAGGGTATTGCAAGAGCGCGAAGTTGAAAGACTCGGTAGTCATCAAAAAATAAAATTAGATATACGCATTATTGCCGCCTCCAACCGCATATTGCGTGAACAAGTTGAGCAAGGCGCTGTTCGTGAAGACTTATTTTACAGTTCAGATGTATTA
>NZ_PNDJ01000341.1:0-341 GCF_005887255.1 Pseudoalteromonas sp. S1609
AACTGAAGCTTCGTGAAGTGCAACGAGCATCTCTTGCTGGGGGAGCACTCCAAAATTAGCCGCGGCTAGAACTTTGGCAAAATCTTTAGCAAAATCCCGTTGGCACTGCGCTTTTTGTTCATCAGTCACGCTGTTTATCAAACGAGTATCGCTATTTGGATCAAAAGGCGCGTAATTATTTTTTAATGACTCAAGTGTGCCATGGTAATGAAAGTGAATTAAGCTGGCTAAAAGTTCACAAAGCTGCTTAAAAGAAGTTTGTTGGTCTTTATTAAGCTCTTTGGCGCACATTGTAATGATGGCGTGTTTGCTAAAGGGAATGTAGCGAGCAGTTTGCATAT
>NZ_PNDJ01000342.1:0-396 GCF_005887255.1 Pseudoalteromonas sp. S1609
TAACCAAATTATGGATGAGCCTGTCACACATGAAGAAGTGCACAACTATGGTGTAGTTGATTTAGCGGGTAAAAATATTGTCCCAGGCGAAAATGCAGCCATTACCAACATGGTTGAAAAACCAAACAATGACGAAGCGCCAAGTAATTTAGCCATAACAGGGCGATATGTTGTGTCGCCTGCTATTTGGGATTTGCTTGAATATACGCCACCAGGTGCAGGCGGCGAAATCCAATTAACAGATGCATTACTACAGTTACGTCACCTTGAAACAATTGAAGCGTATCATTTAAAAGGTAAGTCGCACGACTGCGGGTCAATGCTAGGCTAGTTGCTGGCGAACGTATAGTATTCAATGCAATCAGGCCTAATGGGTGAACAATTTTCCAATCGAGT